>JAYTNF010000207.1:0-4043 GCA_043748455.1 Cytophagales bacterium | reverse complement strand
CTTGTAATAAGTTAAGGCACTCAAAAAGTCTATAAATCCTTCAAAAATATATAAACCTTGTTTTGTACCTGTTTTGCCTTTAATGGTGCTAAAATGTTTAGGGCTGCTGCTGCTCTTACAAAATTCGTTTCTTAGTTCGTAACCTTGTAAATCATTTTGAAAACCTATTGAAAAGAATGGTTTTAGGTTTTTGGCTTGCCTTTCAAGGTTGCTATGATAAACTTCTTTACAGTAAATCACTGCAATATTGTAAGGTATTTTGCGAACTCTACAAAGATAATCTACAAGGGTTTTGTTCTCCAATCTACTAACTTTCAAAATTAGGGTTTCTTTGGTGTCCAATGCTTTGGTGTCCTGTATGATATTTTGCTTTTGAAAAACAAAAGTATTTGTAGGTATTTCTTTATTTCCTACAATCTGTAAAGCTGATTTTAAATCGCAACTATGCAACAACATGACAAAATCTAATAAATTGCCTCCTTTACCTACATTATGACAAAACCACTGATTTAAGTTTTGACTAACTTTAAGGCTGCCTGTTTTCTGTTCTGATACAAACGGGGACTTATACCAAAATTCATTATCTTTTTGGCTTTGTGCCTGCATACCTATACTACTAAAATAATCTGTAATAAGTATTTTTTTTGCTTGTTCGCAATTCATAGCTTTTATAATTAGTTGGTGGAATATTTTATTTTTTCAATAGCAAAAAATAAAGACTTCTATTTTTTGACCTTGTAAGATTTTATACACAAATGCAACTTTTTCATAAGGTCAAATGATAGGGTCAAGCAAAGGGGGGTATATTGTATTTTGACCCCTTGACCCTATCAAAAATTATAGGGTCAAGGTCAAATATTCCCTTATATAAATTTGACTTTGACCTTATAAGTGTAAGGTCAAAAGAAAAAAATGTAATATTCTTACACTTTTTTCACTTTTTTAACATTTACTATTCTTTGATTTTATTAAGACTATAAAAAACATTCTTGCCTCTTGTTGTATCTTTATTTACTATTTCTAATTGTACCATTTCTTTAAGCCTTGTTTTAGCTGTACTCTCTCCACAATTATAATGCGACATGATAATTTCTAAAAACGGTGTAAAACCTATTTCACTTCTGCCCCCTGCGGTTGCTTGATAAGCTACTTCATTTAAAAGCTCTATTTTCTCTAATTTCTCTTTTTCTTTTGCCTCATTTGCCTCGTTACCTGTTAGGGTGCGAAAATCATTTATTTCATTATCATAACGAAAATGCACCGTTTCAATATCGCCATCATAACGCATATAACGACTTTCTATGCTATGTATGCCCGTTTGACTATCTTTTTTGATAGATACAGAAGCCCCGCATTTTCTATCGGCTTCGCTGCCTAAATTTCCACGTACTTTATCACTGTTTGGGTTTAAATGTATGTATGCCAAAATAGGAATATTGTATAACAAGGCTTTACGCATTAAATCGTCTATCAAATCAAAACTTTCGTCTGCAATATTAGGGTCTTTTACAAGGTCTGCAATGCCGTCTAAAATGACTAAATGCAAATCATCTTTAAAATGGTCTATGATTGCAAAAACTTCATCTTTTTTTTCTTTGCGGGCAATAGAACGAATATTAACAATATGCAAATTATCAGGCTCTTTTTCTGTGCCTAAAATTCTACAAATACGTCTTCTTAACTTTGCGGTTTGGCTTTGTGGTTGTTCCGTGTCAATGTAGATTATATTTTTACCTTTACAGTAATTAGATTTGATTTTTAGGGTGTCTAATTCACTTGGGATATTTTCCATTAAAGCTGTGGCAATGATAAAGGCTGCTATTGAAGTTTTACCTGCCTTTGGCTGCCCTGTTATAAATGAAATATCTCCGTTTACTGCTATTTTCCTATCATTAATAAAAATTATAGGGGTTTCGTCTGCAATATCCGAATTGTGCGAAACTCTATATTTGTCGTAATCTGCTAAAACAAGGCTCTTTTTTGCTTGTTTTTCTGGTGCAATTACTTGTTTTTCTGCTATATTATTCATACTTTTACGTATTAAAATTTTAGAAATTAGTTGTTAAAATTTTAGTGATTACTTGATTTAAAAATGATAAGATGTAGTAGCTTACTAATTATCAACTGTTATTTTTACCCTTACTAAAAAAATCTTTAACCTACCATTTTCGCTAAAAAATGATAGGTTTTTTTTATGCTTACTATGTTCTTAATTGCCTTAATAAATTCATTAAAGCTGAAGTCAAGCTGTTATGATTAGCTTCAAAAGACTTTAAAAAAATGTCTTCGCTACCTTTACCCTCTATAAAATAAGGAACTGTACTAATTTGCAGATTCACGTTAAAAAGCCTGTTTTTGCGTATTATCTGCAAATTATGAAATTTACCAACTTCCAAAGGACTTGTTATGTCCGTTACCAACGATTCAATGTTCATACTATTTTATTTAGGTTTATATTTGTGTTAAATTGACTATCAATATTTTGCGTAAATTCCAAATCCTTACGCTTTTTCTCTAAATTATCTAATCTATCTATTTCTTGTAAAAGATTAGTATAGAAAATATATTGCTGCATACTTCGCTGTTTTGCCTTACCGTTTTTGTACTCACTTTTGTATTTGGAATGAATTTTTTTCAGTTGTTCTATGCTTTTTTCCTCACCGTTTACAAGCCAATTTCCGTTTTTCTGTTTCTCTAATTGATAAGGAAAATCTGGAATTTGTGTCGAGTTATTTTCAGATGCAGACACTAACAAGCCCTGCCCCTCTACCTCCCCTATCGTAACAATAGGTAGGAATTTTTCTAAAAATTCATATTCCACCGCCAATGGTGGAACGGTAGACGGTGGAGTCTGTGGAAATTTCTTAGTTTGGTAAACTTCTAATATTGCATAGAAATTGAAAATTAGGCTTTGAATTTCTACAAATAAAAGGCTACAAGTTTTCAAAAACATTGCAAAAGCATATACCCAAAGTTCGGGGATTAGAATGAATTGTAAGACTAAGACAAAAGTATTTTCATTGTACCAACTAAGGCACAACAAAAGGAAAACTCTTGCTATTATGGTTTGTCTATGAAAAATAATTGCTACAAACCTTAACAATATGGTATAAAATACGTTATTTTGCATTTGGATAAATTTTTAAATTGTGATTATTGCCTTTGCAAGCTGTGAACTTGCAAAGGTTTTTTTTTGTCAATTAAAATTTGCTTGTAACAGATAACTACTTAATAATCAATACGTTAGGTGTTACAGTGCAAAAGTGTTACAGTTTCTTTATTTGCTTAATCAAGGCACGTTTTGAGTTTTCTAACAACTCTTTTTCAGAATACAAGCTGCTGATGTCGGTTTCAAAATCTTTTATTTCTTGTTTCAAATAATCAATTTTTTCCAAAGCCTGAATGTACTTTTTGTTAAGTTCCCAATAGTCTTTTTCGTAGCCTTTGTAATGCTTACATTGATTTTGTGCAAGCTCCAATAACTTATTTAGTGTATTTTCGCTATGTTTCGCCTGTTCTTCGCTACTCTTAAAATTACGATTCATAGAAAATAACTTTTTGCGTTGTTTGGCAATAATTAGCAACAATCTTGCATTTAAAGCCCTGTTTTCAGTTGGCATATTTTCGGTTTTCATAGTGAATTATTTGAGTTTTAGAAGATTATCATACTGTAATTTACCAATAAACAAGGCTAAATTAACCTCTTGTAATTTCTTTTGAATACGATTTGTAAGGACTTTTGCGTATGTGGACTGCGTAATACGAATATTTGCATGACCAAGCATAGCTGCCACCGTTTCATAGTCAAGCCCTGTATCCAAACAAAGCCTGCGGTTTTGCGTGCAACGTGTGTAGTCAATTTTTTATCAATGCACAATAACAAGGCAATTTCTTTGAGATTTGCATTGTAACTTTGGTTACTCAACACTGGTAAGACATTATTGTATTTTTCCAAAATGTTAAAAGCCTTTGGAAATAGGGGTAAACGTGCAACCTCACCGTTTTTTTGCCTTGACTTGTATATCCAAATTGTGCCGTTGTTT
>JAYTNF010000206.1:0-5071 GCA_043748455.1 Cytophagales bacterium | reverse complement strand
CTGTAAAAAGAATTATGAAACAGTAGGTTTGAAATATATCTATAATTTAGTGTATAAAATTAACCACTTAACAGGTTTTAGTCTGTTGAGTGGTTTTTTGTTGAGCAATAATTTGATAAGAACAAAAAAAATGCATTGCAAAGTTGAATTTGCGAAATTTAATCATAAATTTGTAGGTAAAGTAAAGAAATATTTATAATTTTTTATCTCTTAATTATAGTTTATCTCAGAGATGTTATTTATTTTGCATCACTGTAAATAATTATGAGTTATGAATTATGAATTATTTTATGGCTTTTAGGTCAAAAAAATTATAATTCATAATTAAAGAACATTCATAATTAAAGAACATTCATAATTCATTTATACTCTTATGTTTGAAAACATACCTTTTGATTTTTTAGTAAAATCTATCTTAATTCTGATAGTTTTTGTTATGACACTTGGCATTGCAGCCTATTCTACGTTAGCAGAACGTAAAATCTCAGCATTTTTACAAGACCGTATCGGGCCTAATCGTGCAGGTTCTTTTGGGTTATTGCAGCCTTTAGCAGATGCAGGAAAAATGTTTTTTAAAGAAGAATTTATTCCTGCAACTTCTAGCAAGTTTTTATTTATCTTAGGCCCAAGTTTGGCAATGCTTACCGCCATGATGTCGAGTGCAGTCATTCCTTTTGGTGATAAATTGCAGTTTGGAGATGATTTTGTGAGTTTATTGCCTGTTGATGCTAATATTGGAATTTTGTATATTTTTGGCGTAGTTTCTTTGGGAGTTTATGGCGTAATGATTGGCGGTTGGGCTTCAAATAATAAGTTTTCGTTATTAGGTGCTATCCGTGCAGCCTCACAAAATATCAGTTATGAGTTGGCAATGGGTTTGTCAATTATTGCTATCTTGATGATGTCAGGCTCACTTTCTTTAAGTGAAATTGTAGTTAAACAACATGGTTTTTTTAATTGGAATATTTTTGTGCAACCAATAGGTTTTATCATTTTCTGTACTTGTTCTTTTGCAGAATGTAATCGTACACCTTTCGATTTGCCCGAATGTGAAGCCGAATTAGTGGGAGGTTATCACACAGAATATAGCAGTATGAAACTTGGTTTATACTTATTTTCAGAATATGTCAATATGTTTGTGGCAGGCTTGGTAATGTCTACATTATATTTTGGTGGTTATGATTACCCATTTTCAGACGTTGTTTTAGCTTCTTTCGGGCAAAATATAGCAACTTTAATTGGTTTTGGTGCTTTAATTGGCAAAGCATTAGCATTTATTTTCTTCTTTATGTGGATTCGTTGGACTTTGCCCCGTTTTCGTTATGACCAACTCATGAATCTAGGTTGGAAAAACCTCATTCCATTAGCTATCGTAAATGTGATTTTAACAGGTAGCGGAATTATGTTGTGGGATATGTATGTGAAATAGGTTTATGAAATAAATTTAAAAATAATAAGCTATACTGTTGTAAAAGTTTGTAAATTTACAACCTTGCAAAAACCTATAAGTTTTTATATGCTTGTAGGTTTTCTCTTTTACAATTTGTGTTGAAAATATAAATTTCTATACAAACTGTAACTATAATTTTTGTATTATAATTAAGAAAACTAAAAATATATGAAGTTATCTGCCTTTAAATTTGATTTGCCTGATGATGCCATCGCATTGCACCCAAAAGAAAATCGTGATGAATCACGTTTGATGGTTATCAATCGAAAGACCAAGCAAATTGAACATAAAGTTTTTAAAGACTTACTCAACTATTTTGATGAGGGAGATGTTTTGGTCATGAATAACACAAAAGTTTTTCCTGCACGTTTGTATGGCAATAAGGAGAAAACAGGTGCAAAAATAGAAGTATTTTTGTTAAGAGAACTTAGCCAACAAGCCCATTTGTGGGATGTACTTGTTGACCCTGCTCGTAAAATTCGTGTTGGTAATAAGTTATATTTTGGAGATGGTGATTTGGTTGCCGAAGTCATAGACAATACAACGTCAAGAGGCAGAACTATTCGTTTCCTTTTTGATGGTAGTGATGAGGATTTTTATAGAACCATTAATGCCTTAGGCGAAACCCCAATTCCTCTCGAAATTAAACAACGTCGTGCAACAGAGCCAGAAGATAGGGAGAGATTTCAGACAATTTTTGCAGAGCATGTTGGTGCTGTTGCTGTACCAACTGCGGGTTTGCACTTTACGCCACATTTAGTACGCCGTTTAGAAATCAAAGGTGTAGAAATTAAACCAATAACATTACATGTTGGCTTAGGAACTTTTAGAGATATTGATGTTGAGGACTTGACAAAACATAAAATGGATTCTGAATATTTTGAGATTTTGCAAGATACTGCTGATTCTGTAAATGTTGCCTTAGATAATAAACGCAGAGTTTGTGCTATTGGTACAACAGCTATGAGGTCTTTGGAATCTTCTGTTTCGGCAGGTAGCAGGTTAAAAGCTGTTGAAGGTTGGACAGATAAGTTCATATTTCCTCCTTATGATTTTCGTATTCCTAATAGTTTGGTAACAAATTTTCATAAACCTATGTCAAGTTTATTGATGATGACTTGTGCTTTTGGTGGTTATGATTTGATAATGCAGGCTTATAGTTTGGCAGTAAAAGAAAGATACCGTTTCTTTACATATGGAGATGCGATGCTGATTTTATAGATTTTTATGTCATTCTAAGCTTGCGAAGAATCTGAAATATTACGATTTTGTGTAATAAAGTTAGATTCTTCGCAAGCCAAGAATGACAAAGTTATACAATTTTAGTATAAAAATCATTCCCCTAAGCCATTTTCATAACCTTCATCTATTAATAAATTAGGACTATTGGCTGCATCTACACAAAGGACATCACATCTCTCATTTTCAGGAATATTAGAATGTCCTTTTATCCACTGCAATTTTACTTGATGTTGTTTGTAAATTGTGATAAAACGCCGCCAAAGGTCTTCATTTTTTTTGCCGGTGAAACCTTTTTTTACCCAACCCCAAATCCAACCTTTTTCTACTGAATTTACAACATAAGCAGAATCAGAATAAATAATAACTTCAGTGTTTGGCTTTTTTAAGGTTTCTAAACCAACAATGACAGCCATTAATTCCATGCGGTTATTGGTGGTTAGCCTAAATCCTTGTGCTAATTCTTTTCGCAAACCATGTTCGGGAGACAGTAGCACAACACCATAACCTCCACGCCCAGGATTTCCTTTTGACGCACCATCTGTATAAATAATAATCATAAAATTGCCTTAATAAATAAGTTGCAATTTAATATATTTTGAGTATTTTTAGCTATTGTACAGTTATTTGATAGTTATTTAGTGTGGTAATTTTTCTGCAAATTTTCCATAAACCCAAGTTCCCACAACAGCAGCCAACAAAGTTATGGCAATAGCACCAAATCCACTACCAATTTGTGCAAATAATGGACCTGGACAAGCACCTGTAATTGCCCAACCAATACCAAAAAGTACGCCTCCAATAATCTGACCTTTATCAAATTTTTTGTCTTCAATCGTAATCTCGTCACCTTCTAATGTTTTGATATTCAACCTCTTAATAAAAAAGATAGAAACCATACCAACCAAAACCGCAGTTCCAATAACACCATACATGTGAAAAGATGTCATTTGAAACATCTCTTGAATACGAAACCAACTGATAATTTCAGCTTTCACAAAGGCAATTCCGAAGAAAATACCCACAATTAAATATTTAATATTGTTCATTTTGCGTGTAGAATTTTATAAGAATTTAAAAATAAAAGGTAATAAAATATTTGCACTAAAAAAACCACCAATCATAAATGATATTGTTGCAATGAGTGAGGAAATTTGCAGATTTGATAAACCCATAATAGCATGTCCTGATGTGCAGCCACCTGCATAACGAGTACCAAAGCCTACTAAAAAGCCGCCACAGATAAAGAAAATAAAGCCTTTAAGTGTAAATATATTTTGTACGCCAAAAATATCATTGGGCATTAAACTCGAAAAATCTCTAACTCCATAACTCATTAATGTTTGTTTGGTGCTTTCTGTTATGGCTATGACAGTTGTATTTTCTAAGAAATTTTCGGCAACAAAAGCACCAATAACAACTCCTGCAACAAAAAATAAATTCCACATTTCCTTTCGCCAATCATATTTGAAAAAAGGAATATCAGCAGGTATGCACATCGCACATACATGTCGCAGAGATGAGGAAATACCAAATTTTTTATTGCCCAATATCAATAAAATAGGTACAGTCAAGCCAATAATGACTCCTGCCACTGACCAATGCCAAGGCTGTCTAATAAATTCTAACATAAGATTATAAAATTAAGCATATATGAAATAAGCATGAATAGCATTCAATTTGTCTTACTACTTAAAATAATAGTAGTAATTTTTACAAATATATATATAGTTATATTACTATGCAAAATAATTTAACAAACTAATACTAAAATATAATTTAATATTAGATTACTTTATTAAAAAATTATATTACTATTATAAATTAAAGTTGAACTCCTAATTTTTGATAATCTGAAATTATTTTCTCGAAGTCCAAACTCTGCCAATTATGCTCAATATTTAATTTTTTCATAACTTCTTTCATAATTTCATCTTGAATTTTCCCTAATCTCAAGGCTTCACTATATGGAATTTCGGCACTAAAAGTAACCATTGTATAAAGAGGAATCCATTGTTGAGGGTACAATTCGTGAAGTTTTGCCTCTATTTTCTTGCGTAATAAAAATTCAGGTTTTCCCACCAAATCTCGCATTTCTACAAAATTCATCAAAGCTAATTCTGCAATAGCATCTGCGTTAGGAATACGATTTTCTTGATATTTTTGTAAGGTATTTTTCCAATTTCCATGTTCTTCTGTCAATAATTGATTTAATATATAGCAATCTTCAAACCCACAATTCATACCTTGTCCATAAAATGGCACAATGGCGTGAGCAGCATCACCAATTAAAGCAATAGAATTACCAAAAACCCAAGGATTTGTACGCACTGTAACCAAAGAAGCTGTCGGATTTTCAAAAAACTCTGCTACAAAATTTGG
>JAYTNF010000205.1:0-7291 GCA_043748455.1 Cytophagales bacterium | reverse complement strand
AACTGTAAACGAAGACCTTTGCAAACGCAAAGGCACAGAAATTGGCTACACAACAACCCTAAAATTTATGCAAATGATGCACGAAAAGGGTTTTATTAGCCGTAATAATGACGCTAAAACGCATATTTATGCGGCTGCCATTGCAGAGTCAGACACTAAAAAACAATTACTTGACCGTTTTGTCGATAATGTTTTTCGTGGTTCTGCCATGAATTTGGTGATGCAAGCATTAGGTGGCAAAAAATCAAATGCCGAAGAAATTACAGAAATTCGCCGTTTCTTAGACGAAATGGAAGCCGAAAATGACAAAAATAGCAATAATATTGCAAATGAGGGTAAAAATAAAGGCAATAATTCAGATAATTCTAACAATTTAAAATAAGGAGGTGAATATGATAACCATTCAAAATTATATCGCAAATCTGTTTACACCCGAATTGTTAGAGGCAATCGGCTGGACAATTATTCATTCATTGTGGCAAGGTGCTTTGGTGGCGGTTTTGCTGACCATTGTGCTGAATACACTCAAACATAATGCGTCTACAAACCGTTATGTGGTAAGTGTTACTGCATTATTTGCTATGTTGCAAATTTCGCTATTTACATTCTTTACCGTTTATGAACCTCACGCCGATTTTAGTCATTTGACTGCCCCAAGTGCCATTATTGGTAACGAAATACCAAATTTTGCAACAAATTCGGGCAATTTAGGTGGCGAAAACCTAACTATTCGTGAAACAAGTATTTCTGAGGATATTGCAGCAAGTATTCAATTTATAAAACAAGTCATTGCAAATAACCTAAATTATGTAGTAAGTATTTGGATTATTGGCGTGGCTTTATTTACAATTAGATTTTTAGGAGGTTTGTTATATGTAAACCGTTTGAAAACTAAAATGGTGGGACTTGCACCCGAAAAATGGCAAATCATGGCAAATGAAATCAGTCATAAATTGCGTTTGCGTAAATCTGTAAGGGTTTTGTTATCTGATTTGGTTTCTGTGCCAACAGCTATTGGAATTTTTAGACCTGTAATTTTGATGCCCATTAGTTTGCAAACAGGTTTAAGTATGCAAGAAGTAGAAAGTATTTTGGCTCATGAATTAGCACATATTCGCAGAAATGATTATTTGATTAATATTTTTCAGTCTGTTGCCGAAATTTTATTTTTCTATCACCCTGCCATGTGGTGGATTTCAGGAATTATTCGTGATGAACGTGAAAATTGTTGTGATGACATGGCGGTTTCTATTTTGGGAGATTCGTTGGTATATTCTCGCACACTTGCCCGCATGAATGAACTGAATGTTCAGCAAACTTATACACAAACAGCTTTGGCTTTTAATGGCAAAAAAGGTTCTTTGTTAGGTCGTATTAAAAGACTTTTTGGACATAAAAACGAAAATAATGTTTTAGCAGAAAGATTTGCAGCAGTAACAATTATTTTGGCTGCCATGTTGGTTTCTTTGACTGCAAATGCAAGTTTGGTAGCAAATAAAGCAGTGCAATTAGTCAGAGAAGTGCAGCAAAGTATGCCAATAAGTACCGATTCTGAAAATACAACAACCTCAGATTATAATGATGCGTTGCAAAACACTAAAAAAATATTAGCAACAAATCAATTTGCTTCGAGAGATACAACCAAGAAAAAACCTAAAATGTTTATTACTATTGATGAAAATGGTAAGGCTGATACACTAATTCTTGATGGTAAAAACTCAAATTTTCAGTTTTATAGTTTTGGAGATGGCGATACTTTTGCACCAATACCGCCAATGCCACCAGAAATGCCGATGCCACCATTACCACCAATGCCACCAATGAATTTGGAAGATTTCAACTTTGATTATGAAAATGATGGCAATACTTCGGTGCAAGTTATCAATGGTAAAGATGGTAAAACTATTGTTGTTGATGGGCAAGAAATAGATATTGATGGAATTACCAAAAATGCAAAAACTGTAAATGTTGATACTGAAAATGGTAAAATTCGCATAATTATTGATGGCAAAGTTGCAAAAACTATTGATGTTGATAAAATTAGAAAAGATGTAAGAATACACAGAATTCAAAGTGGAAATTTTGCACCATTTCACCAAAATAGTAAATCTTTTGACAGCTTAAAAAACACGAAAGAATATAAAAAGAAACGTGAGAAATATGAAAAAGCCTTGAAAGATTACCAAGAATTGATGAAAGAATACGAAAATAAATTGCCAAAAGATAAGTCTGGAAATTTTAAAAACACAGAGGAATGGCGTGTTTATGCAGAAGCACAACGTGATTATGAAGAAGCAGTGCGTGAACAGCAACGTGAGTATGAGCAGGCAATACGTGAACAACAACAAGAAATACGTGAGCAGCAACAAGAAATGCATGAGCAGCAACGAGAAGTAGCCAGAGAAGCAAGAGAACAGGCAAGAGAAGCAAAAGAACAAGCCAGAGAGCAACAAAGAGCAGATAGAGAACAAAAACAAAATGACGAAAAACTTGCTAAAATCAAGGTTGAATTGGCAAAAGATGGTTTCAAAACCAATAAATTTAGTATTAAAGTCAATGCAAAAGGTGTTGAAATTAATGATACCAAGCTAAGCTCTGAACTCGAAAAAAAATACCGTAAATTGTTTGGCTGGGGTGAAAATCAAGAAGGGACAATGACAATGGAACACAACGAAGATTAATTTTTGCTCATAAGTGAAAATATTTAATTTCATTCAGAGTTGTATTGCAACCTACTAAGTTTAAAAACTTAGTAGGTTTATTTTTTTGATAATTAGCCTGATAGACTTTTAGCTGTTTATATTCCCAAGTTTTCTACCAATAAATGTAGTATTTTGAGTGTTAGTTTTTGGCTATTTTATGTTGTGGCTTCCTTAAACATAACACCTTAAGACTCTCTTTTAAGCCTTAGAATTCTCCAAACTTACCTGATTGTTTCGTGTTCTCTTTGTGTTTGGTATCTTTTATTTTAAATAGACATTTGAGAAATGCAATAGTTCTGTGTTGATAAATATAGCTTTTTTACAAATAACTATATTTTTGTGATTTATTGCTAACAATTATTAAATTGCAAGTTCAAAAATATTAGTACAAAATAATATTAGGAAACTATGTCCCCACAAGAAATCCAAGAATTAAAAGAAACCTTAGTACGCAGGCTTAAAAAGTCTTTTCAAACTCAAATGATAAACTATTCTTTTGATTTTGAAGAAGGCGTAAGTGCATTTTTGGATTTTATTAAATTGCCTATCAATACAGAAGAAAGTGCATTGGATTTGACAGTGCTACCAAATTTATATCAATATTATGTCGGGGCAACTTCTTATGAGGCACAATTAACGATTGTCAAAGAAATAGCAACAAGTTTAGACCCAGTTTTAAAAAAGATTTTATACTATATCAATAACACAAAGTATAATCAACTTACCACACAAAAAAAAGGACTAAAAGATTTTATTTTAGCACTTCCATTGATTATTAAAGATTACCCAAATAATAAACCTGAATTAGTTTTATATGATATTGTAAATATTCAATCAACGTATAGAGGTATGCCTTATGATTTATACAAGGCATATTTTACACGAAATCACGTACACGCAGCCAAAGAATGGGAAGAAACAGAACTAACAGCTAATATTAAAGCCTGCGTAGTTACTTATTTGTATGCTTTTTTTGAATATTATCAGCAGCTAAAACCAATTATTTCGCCACAAACTCCTGCGTATAATTTTATTCCTTACCTACAAAGAACTCTTACAGAATTTCAGAAAAACCTATTGACTGATTATACAGATTTGAGTGCCAAAGAAACAGATTTGTATGACGAAAATCTTACGCCAATGGCAAAAGAATATTATGAAGCAGACTATGAGGAAGACGAAAATGAAGATTTTGATGATGACGAAAATTTTGGATTAGAAGAAGAACCTAATCGTATAACGAAACCAACCAAAGTAAACGAAATACGCACACAAGTACCACAAATGTTGGTGCGTGGAGATGCTGGTATGGGCAAAACCACAACCTTAGAACATTTGTTTTTAGCAGATTTGCAAAGTGCATTGCAAAATCTTGCCATTGTTCCGTTTTTCTTTGAGCTAAAAGATTACAACGGAAAAGATTTGTTGGCACAAATTGCCAAACAAAACAAAGTTGATGAAATAGCTTTACGCAAAGCATTGCAAGAGGGCAAAGTGTGTTTGTTTTTAGATGGTTTTGATGAAATTTTGAGTGATGAAAAACGCAACAACCTAGAAATTATCATCAAAGATGAAATTTTGGCTACGCCTTCACAGGTTTTGATTTCGAGTAGGGTAAGAGAATATGAACACGATATTTTTAAGATGCGTGTTTTTGATTTGCAAGCTCTTAGCAAAGAACAGATTAGAGAATTTGCCTCAAAAGATATATCAGAAGATAAAAAAGCAATTTTCTTGCAAGCCTTATTTGAAAAAGAAAACTCTGTTTTATTGTCTATTTGTCGCAATATTTTTATTCTGAAAGTCTATAAAAACGAAATTATAGAAACAGAAAATGGAGAAATTTCCTCAAAAAATATCGGAAAGTTATTACAAAACTTGGTAAATCGTAGAGTAGATAGACAGATTAAAGAAAATAAACCCAATGCAAATACTGTAAAAAAAGACTTAGGCAAGTACAAAAAAATGGTTAATTTTTTGGCTTATACGCTGATAGACCAAGAGTTAAGTTTTGAATATGATTTGGCGGCGGAATTGCTTAAAAATGAATTTGGTGATTTGCGTTTGGCTGATGACTGCCTAAATTTCTATAAAAGCATTGGTTTAATAAAAGGTGAAACGGAAATACTCAAATTTACCCACAAATTGTATTGGGAATATTTTGCTGCGGAATTTATTTGGGCAAAAATACAACTACAATTTGATGATATTCAACGCTATATAGCTGTACCAAAATGGAAAAAGGTACTCAACTTGGTGCGTGGTTTGGCAGGTGAAACAAGTACAAAAATTGTAGAAACGGTGGCTGTTACTGATGCCTTGACAATGGCAGAAAGTATTGGTAGTTCCATAGAACAAAAGCCCGAAGAGGTTATTTTTGTGGCAATAGAAGCAGAAAAACAGGCAAGGAATTTTGAAAATGCGGAGGTTTCTGCACAAGGTTTTTTGGCGGTGATGTTGAAGGAAACAGATAGGGTTTCACAGCTTTTAAAATCCATAACTCTTAATAAAAAAGTTATTAAAAACATTGTAGAACAAGCAAATACGGATAAAGTATTAGACATAATAGGAATAGTTATGTCTTTGAATATAAATAAAAATAGACTTAAATTTCTTTTTCTTGAAGTTTTTGACTATGAAGAGGTAAATTCAATACAAAAACAACAACTTCAAAACTTTGCAATGATATTTTTAAAACAAAAAATATTATTGAGTACACAGGATGTGTATATAATCGAAAAGTATCAATTACAAAATAAATTTTCTATTGAAGACATAGTAGAAAAAATGATTTGTAACGAAGATATGAATAAGTTAAAAAATGCTGTTCGTTTAATAGAAATTTATCAATTATTTGATAAATTTTCTATTAAACAAATAATTGAGAAGTTTATTACGCATAAAAAAATTAAATTTATAAAATTTGGTTTTGACGTAATTAAAAAGTATCAATTACAAGATAAAATACTTATATTAAAAGGTGATTTTGTTACAGATTTAGCTAAAAAACTAATTCAACAAAATAATGCTAAATCGTTAAAATTAGCCAATTTTTTAATTCTAAACTATCAGTTAGAGGAGCAAATCAAATTTGCAGAACCTACATCTACAATATCATTAAATCTTCAAATTAATGATATTTTAGAATGTAACATAACTAACATAATCGCAAGCCGACTTTTTGTAAAAATTGAAGGAGAAAAACGTAAAGCAAGTATTTCTATCAAGGAATTAGCAAATAAATATATTTCTGATATTACGCAATTTGAATACAAAGGCGAAAAACTGTACATAGGGCAAAAACTACTTGCGAAAATTATTGGTATCGATGAGAAAAATGGTATTCAACTTTCCCTAAAACAAGTTTAAAATAAAATGAACAACACAGAAAAACAACTTTTAGCAAACATTGAAACACTGATTAGGGAAAGCAAAAATCAAGTAGCTATTCAGGTTAATATGGAACTTACTTTGCTTTATTGGCAGATAGGAAAAACTATTAATGATGTTTTTCTGCATCATCAAAGGGCAGATTATGGCAAACAAATTATTAGCAATTTAGCAAAAAACTTGATATTGAGCTATGGCAAGTTATGGGATAGCAAAATGCTTTGGAATTGTTGTAAGTTCAATACTGTTTTTCCTGATGAGCAAATTCTCTACGCAGTGCGTAGAGAATTATCGTGGACACATTTTAGGACTTTGATTTATATTGACGACCCTCTCAAACGTGAGTTTTACATAGAAATGTGCAAGTTAGAAAATTGGAGTACTCGGACTTTGCAAGACCGTATAAAATCTATGTTATATGAAAGAACTGCTATTTCGAAGAAACCCGAACAGACTATTAAAAATGATTTGGAATTACTCAAAAATGAACAAAAAATAAGTGCTGATTTAGTTTTCAAAGACCCTTATTTTTTGGATTTCTTGGGGCTAAAAGATACCTATTCTGAAAAGGATTTGGAAAATGCTATTCTTGCCGATTTACAAAGGTTTTTAATTGAATTGGGCAATGACTTTGCGTTTTTAGCACGTCAAAAACGTATTACCATAGACCAAACAGATTATTATATTGACTTATTATTTTATCACAGAAGGCTAAAATGTTTAGTAGTTATTGATTTGAAGTTAGGTAATTTTGAGGCTGCTTACAAAGGTCAAATGGAACTTTACTTGCGTTATTTAGAAAAATACGAAAAAATAGAAGGAGAAAATTCATCTATTGGTTTAATACTTTGTGCAGGAAAAAATGAGGAACATATTGAATTATTAGACTTGGAAAAAAGCAATATTAAAGTAGCAGAATACTTGACAATTTTGCCACCAATGAACCTTTTAAAGCAAAAATTACATTCAGCTATTTTGTATGCAACACAACGTCATAAAGATACAAAGGAAGAGTAAACCTTCTTGGTAAAAGAATTAAGAGAAATTTTAGACAAAAAAACAGCACAAAAAATTAGCTTGCTTTAAAATTAAAAAACTATGCTAAACCACATTGGAATTATTAGGAAAATTGAGGTTTAAAAGAATTTCACAGATGTAATCTTTTTTGAAAGATTACATCTGTGAAATTCTTTTAAATC
>JAYTNF010000204.1:0-10214 GCA_043748455.1 Cytophagales bacterium | reverse complement strand
CTTGCAATAGCTTGTAAAACCGTTTTTGACAACCCAAAACTGCCTATTTCTTGTTGCACACTACTTTTTTGCAGACTATTAAATTGCAAATTATTATTCAATAAAATCACGCCACCAATAGCACCTGTACCATAATTGCTACTTGCAGCACCTAATTGAATTTGTATATTTGAGTTAGGTAAAACAGGCAAAATATTAAAATCAGACATGCCCAGAGTTGGCAAACTGATATTAAAACCATTCCACAAGACTGCACTATGATTTGAGGAAGTGCCACGAAAGGCAACCGTAGCCAACATACCACTTCCATAATTTCGTATATATGCAGGAGTATATAAGCTAATAATATCAGCAAGATTTGCGGTTGCGTTGGCTTTTAGGAGCTTTGTGTCTATGGAAATCACACGACTTCCTGCCGCAAAATCAGTGTTACGAGTTCCTAAAACCGAAATTGTTGGCAGAACTGTTGGTAAAATTGTGGGTAAGTTTTGAATCTTTTGGGTGCTATCAGATTTTTGTTTATCTGTTTGTGCAAACAAAACAGTGCTTTGCAACAGAAAAGCAAGGCAGAAAAAATATTTTTTGTTCATAAAGTAGCTACTTTTCTCCCGAAAGCAACGGTTAAAATAAGGTGAAATAAAAAATTGGCAGGTCTCCTGACTTGCGTTTTGTTGCCGCCTTCCCATACCAAAGTACAGTGGCAAAATGACTACAAAACCCAAAATGTGATGTTAAACTTAGAAATAAACTTAATTTTAAGCAATAAAACCAACATTTTGACAAGGCTTACAGTTGCGGGGACAGTCAAGGTATTGCACCTTATTCCCTTTTAAATAGCACAAATTTTATTGCAAGTTTGTGCCATACCAATTACTTCACAAAGATACTAAAATTTTGGTAAATTTTATATATCAATTTTTTGTCATTGTGAAGTGAGTAATAAACCATTTTAAATCTGTACTTTTGTAAATTTTATTATCCATAATATTATGAAATTAATTTTATTGCTAAATATATATATGTTTTTTCACTTTTTTGCAAATTCGCAGACGATTGAACAAAAACCTAAACGTGAATTTCGAGGAGTTTGGATTGCCAATGTCATGAATCTTGATTTTCCGAGTTCTACAAAATTGACTTCAGCACAACAGCAACGTGAATTTATTGCAATTTTAGATGCACATCAAAAAAGTAAATTGAATGCCGTTATTGTGCAAATTCGCCCAACGGCAGATGCTTTGTATTTTAGTCAAAATGAATTGTGGTCAGAGTGGCTCACAGGAAAACAAGGCACAATGCCCCAACCTTTTTATGACCCATTGACATTTATGATTGAGGAAACTCATAAAAGAGGTATGGAATTTCACGCATGGTTAAATCCTTATCGTGCTATTGCAGACACTGGAAAAGTGAAAAATTTGCATGAAAATCACATCACAAAACAACAGCCAACTTGGTTTATTGATTATGGTAAAAATAGAATATTTAATCCTGCAATTCCCGAAGTGCGTGAACATATTGCAGCAGTTGTAGCAGATATTGTCAGGCGTTATGACATTGACGGAATACATTTTGACGATTATTTTTATCCCTATCCTATTGCAAATCAAGAGTTTAACGACCAAAAAAGTTTTGAAATCTATAATAAAACTTTTGCAACAAAAGGTGATTGGAGACGTAATAACACAAATTTACTGATAGAAAAAGTGAGTTTGGCTATTAAAACTATAAAACCATATATTAAGTTTGGAATTAGTCCATTTCCTGTTTGGCGAAATAAGAACCAAGATATAAATGGGTCTGCAACAACAGGTGGATTAACTTCATACGACCATCTTTTTGCAGATATAAGGCTTTGGTTATCAAAGGGTTGGATAGATTATATTGCACCACAAAATTATTTTACTACTAATTTTGAGAAAGTCCCTTATAAAACCTTAACAAGTTGGTGGACAAAAAATACTTTTGGAAAACATCTTTATATTGGTCACGCAGTCTATAAATTAAATGGAAAAGAAGATAGCAGATGGACAGATAAGGCAGAAATTTTAGAACAAGTCCGTTTTAATAGGCAACAAACTGATTTACAAGGCTCTGCATATTTTAGTTCTCGATATTTGACTACAAATTTTGAGGGTTTTCAAGATACTTTACGCAATAACTTAAATCCGCATTTTGCCTTAGTGCCACAAATGTTGTGGAAAGATAACACAGCACCAAATCCGCCAAAAAATATTGAGGTTTTAAGTGCAAAAAATGGTGTTTTATTACATTGGCAATTACCTGATTTAACAGCAATAAAATCTGAAAAACCAACGTATTATATCATTTATAGGTTTGAAAAAAATGAGGTTATTGATATAGAAAACCCTAAAAATATTGTTGCAATTCACCGAAGAGAAGAAAACTTTTTTGTAGATACGACCATAAAAGGTAATGGAACTTACTCATACATAATTACAGCAGCCGACAGATTACATAATGAAAGTATTTCTTCCGATATTGCACAAATTACATATAAAGATAAAGGAACTTGGGCAGATTTTTTAGTAACTTTTACAAATATATTTTCAAATACTGTAAAATAATAGGTATTATTACCAATATATGTTGGTATAAATAGTTGATAATCAGATATTTGAATTATCACAATATCATTTTGGTAGTAACATCAATAATTTATTTTTTGTCATTCTGAGCTTGCGAAGAATCTTAACTATTAAGGTTTTCATAATAACGCTATATTTTTCGTAAGCTCAGAATGACAAAACAAACATTTACTTAAAATCGTCAAATATACATTTTACTTTTCACGCATTAAAATCTGAATTTCAGCAATAAGCCTATCTACCTCTTCACGATTTGTACCAGAATAAAAACCTCTAATACGCTGTTGTTTATCAACTAATACTAATTTGTCGCTATGGTCAAAGATTAATCTACTGTCTGGTGATTTTTGTACCGCAATAAAATAACCACATTTTGCAGTATTTAACATGGCACTACTATCTCCCGTTACAAAAGTCCACATCGAATAATCTGCTTTATAGGAATCTCCGTATACTTTTAAGGTTTTTACCGAATCATATAACGGATCTATGGAATGTGAAAGAATTTTAAAATCGTTATTTCCTTTGAAAGTTTCTTGCACTCTTGTAAGTTGAGAAGTAATTTTCGGACATATTGTGGGACAACGTGTGAAAAAGAAATCTGCCACATAAATTTTACCTTCAAAATCTTTGTTGCTAATTTCTTTTCCATCTTGGGATATAAAACGAAATGGGATAATTCTGTGCATCGTGTCGCCACTTATTGGTGGCGGACAAAACTCTGATTTTGGGTTTAAAATACCTAATTGCGGTGTACCAAATACAGGAATAGAGAATTTATTATCTCCAAAACGCACCAAAAATATAAATATGCATGCTGGAATGACCAAGATACTCACCAAGACAATGCGTTTGATAGTGTTGTTATTCATGATTTTTTGTTAGCTAATAAAAAAAAGAGAGAACAAAGCCTCTCTTTTCATAACAAATGTTTTGCTGTTTTGATTAACTTTTAACTATAAAAAGAAAGTTATTATTAAAAATTATTGGCTTTCTTTTTCTGTCAATGACTGACGATATGCAGCTCTAATAACAGAATTACGTCTTGTAATAGAAGGTTTCTCAAAAGAAGTTCTTGCACGTAATTGTCTTAAAACTCCTGTTTTTTCAAATTTCTTTTTGAATCTTTTAAGAGCTTTATCTATAGATTCGTTTTCTTTGATACTTACGATAAGCATGATGATGGATTTTTAAAATTGTAAATTGTAACAACAAAGTTAGTAAATTTTTGGGAAAACAAAAAAAATATATATATTTTATTAGAATTTACTACTTTTACCATGAAATATCTTAATTATTTCATAATTATGTGGATAAAAAAATAGTTAATGTTTTAGATATTACAAATACCTAATAATCAGAAGATTATACAACTTACAATTAAAAATTTAGAATTATTTATCTATGCAACTTCCTAATACATTGATTATTTCCAGAACTGATAATTTAGGAGATGTCATTCTTACACTTACATTAGCAGGTTATCTAAAAACTATAAAGCCAACTATAAAAATCTATTTTATAGGAAAAACTTACACTGAACCAATTATTCGTGCAAGTCATTTTATTGATGGTTTTTTGGATAGAGAACAAATTATTGCACAACCAAATTTATTATCTAAAATCAAAGCCGAAGCAATTATATTTGTCTTTCCTGATAAGGAATTAGCAAAAATAGCTTATTCTCGTATAAATATTCGTATTGCTACAAGTCATAGATGGTTTCATTGGCTATATTGTAATGAATTAGTTAATTTTAGTCGCAAAAATTCACCTTTACACGAATCACAACTTAATTGTAAATTACTAAAACCATTTAATTTAGAAATACCAACACTTCAAGATTTGGGCAGCTTTTATGGTTTAGTATCTAATAAAGAAACATACAGTTATTTAAAATCTTACTTTAAGCCCCAAACATTACATTTAATTATTCACCCAAAGTCAAAGGGAAGTGCAAGAGAGTGGAAAATTGAGAACTATTATCAATTAATCACAAAATTTCGCAATCAAAATACTCAAATTTTTATTACTGGCGTTGCAACTGAGGGAGATTTAATTAGAACACAATGTCCTGAAATTTTTGCAGAAACTCATGTAACAGACCTCACAGGAAAGCTAAATATGGAAGAACTTATTACTTTTATTGGTTTTTCAGATGGTTTATTAGCTTGTAGTACAGGAACTTTGCATATTGCAGCAGCTTTGGGTATCTTTGCTTTGGGATTATATCCACCAATGAAACCAATTCACCCGCAAAGGTGGCAGCCCTTAGGTAAAAACGCAAATTACATAACAGCAAAAGACGATTGTAATTTATGCAAAAAAAGTTTTGGTCAGACAATTCCATCTTGTATTTGTATGCAAGAGATTAGTATAGACAAAGTTTTTAAGACTATCATGCAAGGTATAAAACATATTTTATAAATTATATTACAGAATTACATGATTTTTAATCTCTATCAAAATCCATTCATCTCACCTAAAAGATTAGACCGTTTTTTGGCACATGGTTGGTTTCGTAACTGTAATATGTTAGGAAAACAGTATGTTATTTGCTTAGAAACAGGTTTACATGCTATTATTAAATATTAGAATCCCGCTTGATAACTATGAGTTCCCTAAAAGTCTAGCTAAAAATTATAAAAACAACAGTAGAAAGTTTCGTTTTGAAATTCATGACGTGAAGCTAAATGCCGAAAAAGAAAAACTATACCATGCTCATAAACATCGTTTTGAAGGGGCAGTTTTACCAACTTTGGAATTATCTTTATTTGGCTTTGAAGGAGTATTAACAAATCCATTTCATACTCAGGAGCTATGTGTATATGATGATATGCGTTTGGTGGCGGTAAGTTATTTTGATATTGGTCATAACTCTGTGGCAAGTATTATGGGCTTGTTTGACCATGATTATCATAAAGATAGCTTAGGAATGTTTACTATGCTAGTTGAAATAGACTTGGCAATACGTTTAGGTAAACAGTTTTATTATCCAGGTTACATTTTGCACAAAAACCCAAGTTTTGATTATAAACTTAGATTAGGAAATATACAATACCATGACGGAAAAAATTATTGGTTACCTTTTAATAACTTTTCGGAAACAAGATGGTTAGATATGCAAATAGTCGATGAAACCAATAAAATTATAAAAACTTTGGCTAAACATGCCATACATTCTTATAGTCTAATAAATCCTTATTTTCCTCTGGCTTATCTGTTTACTGATGAAATACCATTTTTATTAAGCCAAATGCTAATTAAAATAGATGTTTTATCAATAAATTCACTAATAATAGAGTATATTCCTGATACACAACATTATAGGCTGAGTTATGCAAAAAAAGCTGTACTTACCGAAGAAATACAAGAGTTATTAGAATTTTTAGGAACATACCATGAACAACTCTATATTCAAGATACTTATATATATGAAAAAATTATTTTAGAAAGTTATGAAATAGAAGATATTATTGCTGAAGTGTTGATAAGGAAATAGATTTTTTCGCATGAAAACTTACAAATTATTCTTATGTATTAAAATATATTTTATTGTTAAATTATATCTCATAGTAAAATTACTAATTTTTTATTGTCAAAACTATCAAAAACTAGTTTAGCTCTTCACACAATAAAAAAACCTATTAACTTAGTTAGTAGGTTTTTTCCAATTTTTTAATACAAATTTATCTGTCAATGTTATGAAAATATTTTTTATATGATTATTGCATCACAATAGCTGTTTCTGGCTCGGTTGCATCAACTTCACCTGATTTCATCATACCTTCATAATGTTTCATTAATAAATAACTTTCAATCCTTTGTAAAGTATCTAAAATAACTCCAACCATGATTAACAACGAAGTCCCACCATAAAACTGAGCAAGCTCAGAGGTAATTCCTGCCATCGCTGCAAATGCTGGCATCACAGCCAAAGCTGATAAAAACAAAGCCCCAGGTAATGTGATTTTATCAATTACTCCACCAATATATTCTGCAGTAGCCTCACCAGGCGCAATACCTGGAATAAATCCTCCATTACGTTGCATTTCATCAGCAATTTGTTTTGGATTTATTGTAATAGCTGTATAAAAATATGTGAATAAAATAATTAATACACAAACTGTAACATTATATTGCCAAGAATAAACATCAGAGTATTTATTATAAATATACGATGCAATATTACTCGAGTCAGCTAATTTTGAACCAACCAAAGAAGGTACAAACATTAAAGATTGAGCAAAAATGATAGGCATAACACCTGCTGTCGTAATCTTTAATGGCAAAAATGATCTCTGCCCTGTACTTGCTAATGCTTTGTTACGAGAACCCTTTCCAACAACTTGTTTTGCATACTGTATAGGAATACGTCTTACAGCTTGTGTAATTAGTACAACACCCATAACTACAAAAAATAATGCAACCAATTCTAATACAAATAATAACATTCCATTACCACCCCTTGCGGTAGCTTCAGAAATCAAAGCAAATGGTAAACGAGAAACAATACCTATCATAATTAACATAGAAATACCATTCCCTATGCCTCTATCCTCTATTCTTTCACCTAACCACATACAAAACATGGTTCCTGTAGTTAAAATAATTACTGCTGTCGTACTAAAGAAAGCCCTATCAATCATAATTGCTTCTGTAGGAATTGTGCTTGCAATATAAGCACTACCCTGAGCCACAGCAACTAAAATTGTTAAAACCCTTGTAATCTGATTCATACGTTTTCTTCCTGAATCTCCATCACGTTGCATACGCTGGAAATAAGGAATTGCAATTGTCAAAAGCTGAATAACAATGGATGCAGAAATATAAGGCATAATACCCAACGCAAAAATAGAAGAACGTGAAAAAGCCCCGCCAGAAAAAATGTTAATCAAACCCAATATGCCACCTGAATTTGCTTCCTTAGCTAAAGCTATTGGGTCTAAACCCGGTAAAACAATGTATGAACCAAGTCTAAATATCAATAACAAACCTAATGTAGTGATAATTTTAGAACGAAGTTCTTCTATTGAAAATATGTTTTTAATCGTATCGATAAACTTTTTCATGACTTTGATTGTCTTTGTAAATTTTACACCACACAACAAAACAGCAAATCTTAATTTGCCATCAAGCCTCATGTTTGAGTAATTTATAAATAAGTAAGAGTACGATTATTACAACCGTACTCATCAAACTTATTCAGCTTTTGTTGCATAAATTACAACTGTTGCAGTAGTACCACCAGCTGCTTCAATAGCTGCTTTTGCAGATTCTGAAAAAGCATGAACAGTAACAGCTACTTTTGATTTTAGCTCACCTCTACTCAAAATTTTAACTAAATTTCCTTTAGAAATTAAGCCGTTTTCTTTCAAGACGTCTACCGTAATTGTAGTAATACCTCGTTCTGCCAATATTTGCAAAGTATCTAAATTAATACCTTTATATGACACTTTGTTAGGACTGTTAAATCCAAACTTAGGCAGTCTTCTTTGTAAAGGCATTTGACCACCTTCAAATCCGGATTTACGGCTATAACCTGAACGAGATTGTGCACCTTTATTTCCCCTTGTAGAAGTTGCGCCCATCCCTGAACCTTCGCCTCTACCAAGTCGTTTTTTAGTCTTTACAGAACCCGGAGCAGGTTTTAATGTATGGAGTTTCATAATATTAAGCCTCAGTTACAGAAATTAAATGAGCAACTTTACGCACCATACCCATAATTTGTGGCGTTGCTTCATGTTCCACAGTACGGTTTATTTTACCTAAGCCCAAAGCAGCAATTGTAGCTTTTTGGTCTTTTGGTCTTTTGATGATGCTTCTTACTTGTGTAATCTTGATTTTTGCCATGACAATTAACCTTTAAAAACTTTAGATAAAGAAACACCACGTTGTTGTGCTACTGATAATGGGTCTCTCATTTTCAATAAAGCATCAACTGTAGCTTTTACTACATTGTGCGGATTAGACGAACCTTTCGATTTCGCTAAAACATCTGTGATACCAGCAGATTCCAAAACAGCACGCATAGCACCGCCTGCAATCACACCTGTACCAGCAGCAGCAGGTCTCAACAAGACATACCCACCACTATATTTTCCATGCATTGTATGAGGCACAGTACCTTTCAAAATAGGCACTTTAATTAAATTTTTCTTCGCATCTTCGATACCTTTTGCAATAGCATCAGTTACTTCGTTAGCTTTACCTAAACCATAACCTACAATACCTTTACCGTCACCTACGACAACGATAGCAGAAAAACTAAATCTACGACCACCTTTTACTACTTTTGCAACTCGTTGAATAGCTACTACTCTGTCTTTGAGTTCTATTTCGCTATTTCTTACGGTTTTTACATTTGTTTGCGACATATCTATTTATGTTTCAGAGAGTTAAGATAATGTAAATGGTTTAGAATTGTAAACCACCTTCTCTTGCTCCTTCAGCCAAAGATTTAATCTTACCATGATATAAATAACCGTTACGGTCAAATATCACTTTATTGATTCCACTTTGTAGAGCTTTTTCAGCTAATTTTTTACCTACTTCTTTCGATATTTCGATATTAGCACTTTTACCTTTTGCAACTTCCAGAGAAGATGAGCTTGCCAGAGTTAATCCTTTACTATCGTCAATTAATTGAGCATAAATAGTTGTATTACTTCTAAATACAGATAATCTCGGTTTTTCGCTAGTACCCGCCATTTTGCTGCGAATCCCTTTTTTAATTCTTGTACGTCTTAGTTCTTTCTGAGTAGCCATTTTTCAAAAATGATTAATATTTTACTGATACGATTTGATAGCCGTACCACCGTTTCATTATTTTTTAGCTGCTGATTTACCTGCCTTACGACGGATAGACTCGCCCACAAAACGCACACCTTTACCTTTGTATGGCTCAACTTTACGAAGTTCACGTATTTTCGCAGCCACCTGACCAATAAGTTGCTTATCGATACCAGTCAAAGTAATTAAAGGGCTCTTACCTTTCGGAGTTTCAGTAGAAACTTTCAATTCAGAAGGAATTTCCATGTAAATAGCATGAGAATAGCCTAAACTTAGTTCCAAAACTTGACCATTAGCATTAGCTTTGAAACCAACACCAACCAACTCCATTTCTTTCTTATAACCCTCTGTTACACCTTGAACCATATTGGCTATCAAAGAACGGTATAAACCGTGCAAAGCTTTGTGGCGTTTTTGTTCAGTTGGTCTTTCAAGCGTAATAACGCCTTCTTCTTGCTTTAAAGTAATGTCAGCATCAACTTGTTGTGCTAATTCGCCTTTCGGACCTTTTACTTTCACTATATTACCTGTGGCAACCGTCAAAGTTACACCACTTGGCAATGATAAAGGTTTTTTACCTATACGTGACATTTTGTTATTTTTTAGATTGTCAGAACTTTATTACCATAATAAAGTCTTAATTTCTAATGCCATGTTCTTACTTACACAAATAAGTGTAGTAAAAACACTACATAATTTTTGGTATAATCTGAATTAGTAGATAAAGCAAAGAACCTCACCACCTATATTCATTCGACGAGCTTCTTTGTCCGTCATCACACCTTTTGAGGTAGAAATAATAGCTACACCCAA
>JAYTNF010000203.1:0-18508 GCA_043748455.1 Cytophagales bacterium | reverse complement strand
TTGTAAACTAAGTGGTGTTATTTTTATTAGATTATCAATAACTTTTTCAATTTTATCCTCTCTTTTAAGGATAGCATCAATAACATTTGGTAGATAAATAGAATTATTTTCAAAATCCCAAAAATTATTATTACCAAAACTCCAAAATATTACCTTACATTTTGGAGTTTCCATTGTTTTAATGTCATTATTTATTTTCAAAATCCAATTAGAAGTCAATTGAAATTGAAATATATAGTTTTGAGAGGAATGTTTAAAAGTAATATTTGTATCTTTTTTTAAGATTATTACATTCTGAATAATTGGCTGGTCTTTAATTCTTTTGATTATTTCAAAAGCATTAGATAATTCTTTTTCATAAATAGGATAATGTAAAGTATCATGAGATTGTGGATTGAGCAAAGTTAGTAATGTAGTTTTTAATAGATTTTTAACGGTATCATCTAAAATAATACCTAAACCATTATAGTAACTAACTAATTTTTCCCACATAAAAGAAAGTGTATGGTATTTACCATCAAAAGTCCTTACAAATTCTTCTGGTAATCTTTCTTTTATAAGTTTCTCTATTTCTTTTCTTAAATAATTAGCACAAGCAGGATAATCTTTACATTGGTAATACTTTTTTGCTTTTGCAAAATAATTATCAGATTCAGGGATAATCACTGGCACATCAAATTTTTCTTGCTCATTTTTGCCTACATACATTTCTATACTTTGCCATTTATTTTTGTCCAAATGATATTTCGCCACCTCAAACCAAGCCCTATCATACGTAGTCATAAAGATTTGATAAGCAGAAAATTCTGTTTTCAAGATTTCTAACAAAGGCAAACGATTAGACATATCTAAACCAATGAAAATATCGTCTAAGAATAAGATTTTTAAGTTTTGTGGTGC
This sequence comes from Cytophagales bacterium, assembly GCA_043748455.1. Classification (GTDB taxonomy): domain Bacteria; phylum Bacteroidota; class Bacteroidia; order Cytophagales; family Thermoflexibacteraceae; genus JAAFKA01. The sequence continues at coordinate 17,608 of JAYTNF010000203.1, read as the reverse complement.
AGGGATAACTTTTAAAGATGCTAAATACATACAAATAGCTAAAGCAGAAAGACGTGCTTCGTTTAAAAACTCTGTATGATTGTCAATTTCCTTATCAAAAAACTTTACTTTAATTTGAACAGGAGCCTTTTCAAGTAATTTTTTTGCACTATTTCGTATATCCTTAATTTTTGCATGTGTATTTGTAAAAATAGGCGTAGTAATAGTAAGATGAATATTTGTGTGGAAATACTTAACCAAAAAGTCATTAAGTTGATTAACTAAATCGCCAACAATAGTAGCTAATGACTTTGTAAATTCAGTCATCTCTGCTTGTTGTGCAGTTATAGTAGGCGTAGGTTTACCTTTGATTTCAGAAAGAGTTTTTAATGTATTCCAATAATCTAAAATACTTTTACCTTCAGTATCTACATAGGTTGCTACAATTTCTTCTACCAAAAGTAATAATAGCTGCCTTTCCACACTTTCATCAGAAATATAGGTTTTTAAAATCCTTTTGTACGTATAAAAGGGACTTTGCTTTGCAATCCTCTCAAAGTCCGCATTACTTTTAGGGGTTGCTGCATTAGGTGTAAATTCAACGGTTGTATCGTTATCAAAAACAATTTTGATAATTTCCTCGTCGGGTGAAGTTGATAAATTATTCCAATGATTTTTGTTGAATGGAAGGTCAGTTAAGCCTTTTTCTGTCACTGCAAAAAAATCTACTACACCTTGATATAAACTGGTTTTTCCACTACCATTTTCTCCGTAGATAAGTAAATTCTTATTATTGGTTTCAATCGAATGAGTTGCATAAAATGCACGATAATTTTTCAATTCTATCTTTGTTATTTTCATAAAATAGCTTGGAAATGGTAAGATTGCCTTTGAAGTTTTGATAAATGTATTTTAATGTGTGTGTTTACCCAAAATTATGCGTACTTCATTTACTATGCCCATATAATAGCATCTTTGTCTAACAGGGTGTTCGGGGTGGTAATAAATAGCAAAAAATGCACGAATTTGTGCAAGTTCACTACCCTCAGCCAAAACAGGCATCTCACCCAAAAACTGCCAAATGTCTTGTTGTTTAGCTTTCAGTTCATCTTCAAAATAAATTTCATATACCAAACTATCAATAATTTGTTCAAAATAACCCGACATTTCTTTATCTTTGGCTTCTGTCAATAAACTTTCATTTGCCTTTAACCATAAAATATACTTAACTAAGGCAATAAAAGGTTCTTGTTTTTTAGCACTTATTGTAGGAAAAGGAATTTTACTCAAATAAATATCGTCCATTACTCTTGAAGTTTCTGTTGTATCACTAGACACAATTTTGTTGAAGTAAAAAGAAACTAATTTTGAATTAACAATAGCTAATGTATAATGTAAATCGACATTTTCTACAATTAAGTTGATTAATTTTTCTGTACTCAACGTATTTTTAGGGCAAAAAGTAGCTTGTAATCTTGCCCCTCTCAAAACTTTTATAATTATTCTGTCTTGTGATAATTTGGCAATTTTTTCATTCGGTAATTTTGGCAAGAAAGACAAATCTATATTTCTTACTAAGTCAATATGATACCGAGAAACATCAGGTACTTTGTTGATATACAAATAGTTACCTTTATCTAAATACTGTTCTTTGTAACTATCAGGAACATATAAACCTCTGAATACTTGTCTTTCAAAATCTTTTAAAAAAGTTTTTGTACGAACTTTCTCAAAGATACTTTGAATGGCTGGCGAAATATTTACAATAGTCAAAATTTCACTTGCTACTAAAATACTTTGTGCAACTTCTCCCAAATTTTCTAATTTTTTCTTTTCTGCATATTTTTTAACAGGCGTAAAATTATGAAGTTGTACTAAATGATTTTTTGGCATCTGTCCGTGTTGCATCACATAAATTACAGTTTCTAAATCTACTTCTGCAAAAGAAATTCCTGTATCTACAAGATTATAAATCGTATTCTCTAGCAATAATCTACGAGAATTTAACCAAGCATTAGCAAATAAAATAGATTTTGGCAAAATGATAGAAGAAAAACTATCTCCTTTGGAAATCCTCTTTGCTAGTAACATAAAAGCTTCGCTACTATCTGTAAAGTTTTCAAACTCTTTTGTAGTTGCAATTTTGTAATTAAACGGAACACCATACGGAGGATTTCCCACTACTACATCAAAACCCACAAAGTTCCCTTCATTATTTAAAACCTCTGGAAATTCAAAACGCCATTCAAAAGCATTGCGATAAATTTGGGTTTTGGTTTCCCATTTTTCTTTGGCAATTTCCATTTCCTCATAATTTTTTTGCAAAACATCTTCCGTTTGGTGCAACGATAATTGTTCTGTTACCCATTTATTTTCCAAACTCTTATAGGCTTGATAATCAGCATCTTTGGGATTAAATAGCGTATCAAAAAACTGTTTATATTTTTGTAATTGTATAACAATTCTACTTTTTGCAGCCTTATCTGTTACGCCTTTATACAAACTCACTTGTTTTTTATAGTCGGGCATTAACTCCCGAATGGTTTGGAGTTGGGCAGCACTAAATTGATTTAGATTGTCATTAAGTTGCAATTTTGAGATTAAGGAATTGCCACATTTGATATTCCAATCTAAATCTGTGCTATCTATTTCTGTAACTACTTGATTTTCATAACACAACTGCAACAACACTTTTTTACAAACCTCAACTGCCTCCTCATCTATATCCACTCCAAAAATATGGCGAAATAAAATTGCTTTTCTTTCTTGCAAAGTTAAAACCTCATTTTCTTTTTGTCTTTGATAATAAGTTAAGAAAAATTGATAAACTTCTACTAAAAAACAACCAGCACCACAAGCAAAATCTACAACAGTAATTTGTTGAATTTGTTCCCAAGTTTTGTTTTGCATTGCCTTTTGCAAAGTGGTTTCTACCATATATTTTACAATAAATTCAGGCGTATAAAAAGCACCTAATTGCTTGCGATACGAAGGATTAGCTACCAAAACTTGTTCATACAAGTAAATAAAATTTTCAGGCTTATTTTGTTCCATTTTCCACAATATTAATTTCTTCGGCTGTTAAATCGTAAAGTTGGTAAACTAAGTTGTCGATTTCGGTTTCTAAAATAGAAATATCAGCTTCCAAATTAGCTTGTTTTGTGTTAATAATCATTGTAACTTTGTTAGCTATTTGTTCTTGTATTGTGTCATTTGCTTGCACCAAAGGCAAAGCTAACAAAGGTTCTTTGTCAATTTGAAAATTATTACCTTGCATTTTGCCTTTATGTTTCAACCAAAATTCTATTAGTTTTGAATTGAGCAAACCTGTTAAATATTTTTGATTTACTCTTTCCGTTTTAATCACATAAAAAGTTGCAGATACATAAGCATCAAAATCTGTATAACAGAAAACAGGCTTTTTAGGGCATTTTCGTTGTACTGTAATTTTTTCGCCCTTAAAAAAGTCTTCTACTCTTGCTCGGTGTAATCCGTAAGGTTTATTATCAGAACTAATAATATCTTTAAACTGGTCTAAATGACGTTTCAAGTTCGGATAAGGCTCTATTTCAATAGGATTTTTAAATTTTGATGTTGTGTAAATTAACCACAATTTATTCGTATTTATTCCATAATACCTCTGTAATTGTTCTGTTGTGAAATAAGGTTTAACTAATTCTAACTCGGTACTTGTGAGTTGTAAATCATCTTTTTCCTTATTTGTTAAGACAAATACACCATTACCAATCTTAAATTTATCTTTCAATACATAATTAGAGGCAGCATTTATAAAATCTTGTGGAAATACCATTCCTTGTGCAACTTCTAATTTTTCGTCAAGATAAAAATTAGCCATAGCTTGAATTTTAGTTAAAACCTTTTCATTATCCTCATTATTAAAAGTAAATGTTTGATTATACAAATTATCTTTGTCTATCAATGGGGTAATGACACTAATATTTTTATGTGGTTCGTGTAAAAGTAAGGCGGTAACTTCATCTTCGTCTGGCTTAACATTAGTCAATTTACGATAAGTAAAACTGTAATTAGTAGCTTGTTCTTTTTCAAAAGACATTATCATAGTTTGGACACTTGCCATATCAAAAACCATATAGTTACTAAAATCTATGAACTCCAAAAACTTGGTATTTTCTAGTAAAAAATTTCTCAACTTACTTGCACCTGCATTAGTAACCCAATTATTTGTGGCAATAAAACTAAGCAAACCATTAGATTTTAGTAAATTTGTAGCCAATGCAACAAATAAATACCACATATCAGATTTTCCTTGATAAGCCTCGTTGCTATGAAGTCCTGCAAATAGTTCTTTACCTTCATACTCTTTAATATACGGTGGATTTCCCACCACCACATCAAAACCCACAAAATCTCCCTCTTCATTTAGCACTTCTGGAAACTCAAAACGCCATTCAAAAGCATTTTCAAAAACCCGATTTGCTTTCATTTCCTCAATTTCTGCCTCTACCATTGCCAATTCCTGCGTGATTTTTTCTATTTTTTTGGCTTTTTCTTTCTTTTCTTTTTCAGTTTCAAAAGCTAAGTTTTGATTTGCCAACATATACATTTCACCTTCTAACTTGCGTTTTCGCACCAAACGACTGTCATTTTTACTAATTTCTGCCCTAAAATCTGCTTTAATGTCTGCAATTAACTTTTCTAACTCTCTTTTTTGTTCTCTATTTGTAGTGCGGAAATAGGTTGTAATAGCATTACGATATGTTTCTACTGTCCACTTGCTTTTCTTAAGTGCCTGTTTCAAATCCGCATCTAAGGCAAAACGACTAACTAAACTATTGCCAACTTTAATGTTGATATCAAGGTTTGGCAAAGTTTCTAATTCAGTATATTTACTTTCTTCAGTATAATAGGCATTTTTCAATAACTCAATCCACAACCGTAAACGACAGATTTTCACCGAATTAGGGTTAATATCTACGCCAAATAAACAATTTTCTATCAGATTTTGCTTTTCCCTAAACAAAGTTTCTTGTATTCTGGTAGTTTCTACACCTTTGGGATAATAAATAAAGGGTTCTCCATCATCATAAGTTATTTTCAGTTCATCATTTTCTACTTTTATTCTCGTATCTCGCAAAATAACCCCTTTTCTATCCAATAAAAGTCTCAATTCTTGCTTTATTGCAATCAATTCATTCAATACCGACACTAAAAAATGCCCCGAACCTACCGCAGGGTCGCAGATTTTGAGGCTATTCATAATTTCATTTGCTTCTTTGCGGTCTTTAATATTTTCGTATAATTCTGCTATACTTTTACAATTCCACTGTTTTACTGCATTAAATTTTTGTATCACTGCTTTGCGTATCGTTTCCGCACACATATACATCGTGATAAACCCAGGCGTAAAGAAAGAACCATCTTTATAGCCATTGATTTTTTCAAAAACCAAACCTAAAACAGAAGCTGTAATAAGTGGTTTGTTATTCTCTTGAATGTCGCCTTTTTGTTCCGCCCCAAAATCGTAGGCATCTAAGAAAGCAAACAAATAATCTAAGGTTTTTAGTTTGCCTGTTTTTCGGTTGCTTTTGTAATCTTTTAGCACCGTTTGTGGCAAAATCGGCAATTCTATATCCGTACTCAAATTGCCAATCACTAAGGTAAGATGCTCTAATTCAGACACTTCAAATAAAGACGAGTTCAAATAGGGCACATTTGCAAAACGGCGTTGCAATTCCTCCGACCTTTCGTGAGGTTTGCGTGCCAAAACCTGAAAAAATAAGACATCTAAATTACTTGCACAACTAAAATTATCGGCAGTCAAAAAATTATATGCCTTGTTGCCTTTGTGGTAACTCAATAGCTGTGCTTCCAACAATTTAAGAAACAAAATTCGGTTTATCCACGTAATACACAGTTCCAATCCCACCGCAAAAAGTTGTTCTTGATAGGTATTTCCGTAGGCTGCGAGCTTAGGTATTCTGCCCATTTTGCCCAAACCTTGCAAATGTGCAATGGTTTCCTCCAAAATACTGCCTGCATCTCTGTCTTTTTCTTGCTTGCGTTGTATCAGTTTTTTGCCACCTTCTTTTACTTCTGTCAAGCCCATAATATGTAGCAATTCATTGTAAAAACCTCTGTCCAACGTATTGCTATCATTGACAAAAGGCAATTTTAGTAAGTGTTCAGGTGCAAAAATCTTGTATAATTCTAAGAGTTTTTTGTCATCTTCTGGCGTGTTATTGCGTGCAAAAGTTTCAAAATCTTTGATACTAAAATGCGTAAAACTTAGTTCCTCTTGCAAGTTTTTAATAAATGGCTCGGCAATTTGCTTATAGAAAAAATCTGTTCTATTGTCTGCCAATCTGCCTTCCTCAAAATCCTGAAATTGTTGCACAAAAGTTTTATTTTGAGCAAATAATCTATCAATTTCTTGGACATCAAAAATAAACCATTCATAAACATTTGTAATCACTAAATGCTTGATTTCCAAGTTTTTATGCGTAATTCTTTCTCGCAAATAATACAAAATTAACTCGTGAAAAGCCTTAACATTTAAGTTCTGTAAAGTCGGCATTTCGGCAGAATTTGTCGGCTTTTTTGCCTCTATAATTACACCAACAGAAGTTTTTGGAGTTTCGCCATTATGTATTACCAAATCATTACGCCCTTTGGTATTAATAAAATTTTTAGGTTTATCTTTCAAATTATAGTAAGTTTCTTGCAAAAATTTACTCACTAAATTTTTGTGAAACTCCTCCGTTTCTTTGTCGTTTATGCTATCTAAAAGCAGTAAAAACTGTGTTTTAAAGGTATCTACTGCTATTCTTGTAATAGAAAGTCGGCGTAAAGCACCGCCAAGAGATTGAATAAGAGTTTTTGGAATGGTTATCATAGTTAAACTTAAAAGAATAATTAGTTGGGTAAAGATACTTTTTTATTCAATAAAATAGTAAATTTTGGTACTGACATTTATTATTTATTTATTTTGTCATTCTGAGCTTGCGAAGAATCTGATGTTATTGCATAAAAAAAATATTTCAGATTCTTCGCAAGCTCAGAATGACAAAATAATTTTAATTTGAAAACCTATATTTGTATATTAACATTTGTAAAATAGGCTTATTTTTTACTTATTTGCCTAAACAAGAAATTATACTATAATGAAAACCAGCCATTTACTCTTTATAATTTCTCTTATTTTCGTTCCAATTTTAGCAAAATCACAAACTCGTATAAATATTACATCTTATAAAATTACAAACTATCAGATTGCAGATTCTTTGTTTAGTAATTTTGTCATTACTTCTACAAAAAACACCATCTCACAGCCTGATTCTTTACTTATTTTAAGCCTAAGTCCAACAGATTTTAAAATTCATATCAAAAATTTGGAACAAAAACAACTGATTTTATTAGATAGCTTTGCAATAAACAATAGTTTTGATAGTTTGATAAAATCTCAATTAGCTGCTAAAATTATTTACCAAAATAATAACTATCTTTTACAACACCCAATTATCAATGGTTTTTTTGAAGTACAACAAAATGAGGAATATTCTGAACAAATTAAAAGTTTTTATCGTATAAGCTACAAAGATTATAGTTTATTTTTAGACAGTTTAGAAGTCAGCAATGAAAGCTATTTACTTGTAAATGAATATGTTAGCTTTTTAGAAAACTATTTAGTCTACCAAGAAATACGTTTTCATATCTTTAATTCAGCAGAAAGATGTATGCAAATAGATAAATATTGGCTTGCAAGGTTGTTATTTACAGGCAAAGTTCGTAAGTTTATGGTAGCAAAAATAGTAAGAGAGTTAGAGAAATCTTTTTCAATACAAGAATTAGAACCTGTTTTGAAAGATTATCATCAAAAATTTAGTAACTAATTCATGTTCTTTAAGCAAATTAAAGTTATGGCATACAAAAAATATACAGGCAAGGAAGTAGATGAATTATTGGGCTTGGAATTAAAGTCAATAAAATTATTTGAAAATCAGGTAATTGCAAATATTGCACCTACTTTGTGGCTTATAAGGTCTTTGGAAATAGCGGAAGAAATGGCACTAACCACAGAAAAAGCTGTTTCTGAACACTTAGTTTCACCAATTCTTTCTGAAATTAAAATTGCGAATAAACATAAAATTACTTTATTTTCTGGTGAATATCTTAACGTAGATAAAACCCGAAATTTGAATGGAGAGATAGACTTTTTCTTTGCCAAAATAACACATTCATTTTCTAAAAAAGCTCCTATTTTATGTATTGTAGAGGCAAAAATAGGCTTAATAGACACAGGGATTTCCCAAGCAGCAGCCCAAATGTATGCTGCCCGACTAAAAAATGAGCAAGAAGGCAAACCTGTTCCCATCATTTATGGTGCAGTAACAGATGGCAAAACTTGGCGGTTTCTAAAACTCGAAGAGCAGACTTTATTTACAGATTTGAATATTTTATATCTTGATAACTTGCAACTTTTGCTTGGTACTTTGCAATGGATAATAGATTTTTACAATTAAAATAACATAGAGTATAAAAGAATATTTTTAGCATAATAATCACAAATTTCTTACTTAAAATCCACAAAAACAAAATTATGAAACATCTTTGGCATTTTCTTATCTATGTTGTTGCCATCTATGGCACTGCACGCCTTTTGCCAGGCATCAAAATGAAATCTATTGTAACTGCAATTATTGTTGCGGTTTGTATTGGTGTTGCGGGAGTTACGATTACGCCAATACTCAAATTTTTTGCATTTCCAATAACTGTACTAACACTTGGCTTATTTACTTTTGTAATTGATGCAATAATTATAGTTATTGTTGATAAAATTTTAGAAGATTTTGAAGTTGATGGTTTTGGTTGGGCATTTATTTATGCAGTAGTTTTGGCAATTATTAATAGTATATTGCAAAGTATTTTTTAAGTATTCTTGTTACTTTCCAAAAGTTTTCTCCATTTTTGGAAAGTTCCACCTTCCTCATTATATTTGTGGTATTTCACAGCTATGCAACATAATTATTATTTTTTAAGACATCTTAGCCCAATGTTACATGCGTCATTACAGGGCTTAGAATTAGTTTCGTGTTTTTGTCAAAACAAAGATGAGTTATTAATTGGTTTTGCCAATCGAGACAAAGGTTTCTATATCAAGGCTTTGCTCACGCCAATTTTGTGTACTTTATCATTTCCCGAAACGGTGCATAGAAGCAGGCGAAATAATGTAGATTTATTTCAAACTGCAATAGGTTTTGTGGTTAAAGAAGTGCGACAATTAGCAAATGAAAGGGCTTTTGTGATAGCATTTGAAAATACAGATAAACAACTATTGTTTAAAATGCAAGGACAACGAGCAAATATTGTCTTGTTTGAGGAAGGAATTGTTACAGAAATATTCAAAAGTGAATTAGAAAATGATTGGAAATTAGATTTGACAAAGCTAAATCGTATGATTGACCAAACAGAATCTGGCTTTATAGCAAATGGTTTGCAAAAAACTTTCCCAACTTTTGATAAAACTATTTTGCAATACATAACTCAAAATACACAACAAAACATTGAAAAAGCTACTTTTGCAGACATTCAAAAAGTATTGCAAGTGCTTGAAAATCCTACCTATTATATTATAGAAACAGATAAAAAACTACAATTTACGTTGCTAAAACCACAAAATATTACATTAGAAAATTCACATTTAGAAAATTTAAAACAGGAAAAAATATTATTTGAAAGTCAAAATCCAATCATTGCACTGAATCAATTTCAATATATTTTCAATTATACTTATTATTTTGAAACTGAAAAAAATGAGGCATTAAAGAAAATTGAAGCTAAAACTAAGCAAACACAGCAATATATTAAGAAAGTTGAAGAAAAATTATGGGAACTTATTGGGGCTATTTCTTACGAACAAGTAGCCAATATTATTATGGCAAATTTGCATGACTTGGCACCAGAACCATCAAGAACAGCAAAAACTGTTGAATTATTTGATTTTTATAACAACACCGCAATTTTAATTAAACTGAAAGAGAATTTAACTCCACAGAAAACCGCAGAAAGTTATTATCGGAAGTCAAAAAATCAGAAAATAGAAATTGACAGATTAGAGCAAAATATTCAACAGAAAAAAGATTTACTGATAGAATTGCAAGCAAATATTATAGAAATAAGCAATACAAAAGATTTTAAAGTTTTACGTAAGTATTTGGAAACCAAACAATTAACAAATAAACCAGAAGAAGCAGAACATCAGTTATTCAAAAAATTTAGTCATGAAGGTTTTGAAATTTGGGTTGGCAAAAATGCAAAAAATAATGATTTACTTACACAACGCTATGCCTATAAAGAAGATTTATGGCTTCATGCACGTGATGTTGCGGGTTCTCATGTCATTATTAAGTATCAAGCAGGCAAAACTTTTCCGTCATCAGTCATAGAAAGGGCTGCACAACTTGCTGCCTATTTTTCTAAACGCAAAAACGATACATTGTGTCCTGTGATTTGTACGCCAAAAAAATATGTTCGTAAGCCCAAAGGTGCAGTGGCTGGAATGGTAAAAGTAGAAAGAGAAGATGTGATTATGGTAAGTCCAATGTTATAAAATTGTTTTTGGTTTTTGCTGTAATTTTATTAAATTCCTAATAAAATTTTTGCTGTTATTTGTGTCAAACAACTTCATTAGGACGTCAAACTTGCATTGAAAAGCTGATTTTGTTAGCTTATTGTATATTTTTGTATGATAAAACTAAGAAATATTGTTTCTTCATGCAATTTTGACGTTATAGTGAAGTGTTGACACAGCGAATGGCAATAAATATTTTCTAAAAATCAACCCCAAATTTCAATGCTAATTGTTTCAAATCATCTTCCACAGGTTTTAGTAATTCCCAACCTTTTGTGATGCGAATTTCGGAGGTTTCTCGTTCAAAATCCCCTGGTATTTGCACTTTTTCATAACCTTCTATGGTTTTTGCGGTGCGAAAACGGTTTATCCAAATATCCATATTGTCTTTAAATTCATCAGCAGGACGAAAACCATCAACTCGCATAGCACCCAAAAAATGCCCCAAACCTTTGCCAACTGGGTTTGCAGCCAAGGGCAAGAAAGACACAAAAGGCGGCACCCAAGAAGCATAATTTGCACCTGATAACACTGCCGATAAAATATCAACAATAGCACCCAAACAATAGCCTTTATGACTTCCATGTTCTCTATCTCCACCCAAGGGCAGCAAAGCACCACCATCTTTAAGTTCATTTGGATTTACAGAAATGTCACCTTTTGAATTTTGTATCCAACCTTCTGGAGCATCTTGCTCTTTGCGTTGCAAAATCTCAAGTTTGCCATTTGCAGCAGTTGTAGTTGCAAAATCAGCCACAAAAGCAGGTTGCTTGCCCGCAGGAATAGCCACTGCAATGGGATTTGTGCCTAATAATCTTTCAGTAGAAAATGTTGGAGCTACTAATGGGCTTGCATTTGTCATGGCAAAACCTATCATATCTTGTGCCAATGCCATCATGGCATGATAACCCGCAATACCAAAATGATTAGAATTTTGGACTGAAATCCAGCCACTTCCTACATTATTAGCCTTTTCAATGGCAATTTTCATGGCTTTGGGTGCAACAACCAATCCTAAACCTGCATCTCCATCAACGGTTGCGGTGCTTGGTGTTTGGTGGATAATGCGGACATTGGGCTTGGGATTAATGCGGTTGCTTTCCCACAAACGTATATAACCCGACAAACGTGCTACGCCATGTGAATCTACGCCTCGCAAGTCGGCAGAAACTAAGGCATCGGCAGCTAAGGCTGCATCTTCGGCAGAACAGCCAATTTTTATAAAAACTTTTTCGGCAAAGTTTTTTAGGTGTGTGTATGTATAAAGCATAAAATTGATGTTTAAACAAAAAAAGTTTAGCAAGTCTTTAAAGACTTGCTAAACTTAGTATTTTAGTAAATAATTTCGGTAGTTTATTTGATTATTTTGTTTCTAATATTTGCAAGTTGAGCTGCAATAAGTTCCAAATCTGCATCAGACATGGTTACTGTTGTGGTAGTTTCGCTGGTTGCTGTTGGCTCTCCATTAACAATTACTGTTTTTGAAGCACCTTGTTTTGTTACAATTTGCACTCTGTTATATACTTTTTGCAATTCTTTGAAATCTGCAACTAAACCATCAAAACTTGGTTTTGATTTGTAAATTTCTAAGACTAAAACTAATTGTTCTAAGGTAAGTTTTTGCTCACCAATTTTTTCTTTCAATTTCTCAACTTTTGCACCACCTTTGGCTTTTGTTTGTTTATAAACCAATGTTGTGATATAAACAGATTCTATCCAACCACCAGTTAGTAAAAGTACACTTTGATATTCACGTTTTTCTTCACGCAAATGTGTGTTTATTTTTTCAAAATTTTGTTGTGTTGTATTAATTAGGGCTTCTAAATTATTACGGTCTCCAACTAATTTTTTGATAGTTTCGGCATCAAAATATTGCCCAATACCCAAATCATTTGCCAAGTCTTTTACAGAACTTAAATAATTTAAAATATCTTGATTTTTGTTATACAAGTTGCAATAGCCTAAATCTGTGCTATAAATCCCTAAATTTAGTGCTTGTCTATAACTTGTGTTGTAGTTATTGACACTTGTTGAGGCATTAAGAAAATTTAGGTTATAATCTGTTCCTACTTCCTTAATCAACTGCGAAAGTTCTAAGGGCGAAGGAATAGATTGCAAGATGGTTGATATAATATCGTCATCTTGTTTGTTATTTCTGCCTATACTATTGCTTAGGTTGCTGTACTTTTCAGATGCAACAGAACCTTTTGAGGCAAGGTAACCATCTGCCCCAACAAATAATAGAGCAAGTGCAAGGGTGAAAATCCAATATTTATGTTTCATATCATTCGTTTGTTTTGAGTACAATATTTGCAAAAATCATGCTTTAATTATAATTTTTTGTTTGATATAACAAAAGTATAACAAATCTTTTGCCGAACTATCACCAAAACACAAAAATACATTAACTAATCAGAAAAAACAAGCAAAAAATAACTAAAAGTAAAGTAAAAATGAGCTAAAAATTTTATAGCTTGTTAATTTTTGGTAAAATTTCTACATTGTTTTACATTTGTAAATGCAAAATCATTTATTTTCGTTTTTGACAAGCAATAACAAGGTATTTATGAATACCAAATTAGACCAACAAAACATTATGGTTGGTAGTTTGCTTAAAGCTCATGTTGCTTTACATAATTTGACTGCAACAGAAATAATACTCACAAATCTTACAATAAGTTTGGTGGTTTCTTACCAACGTCCTGCAAATATGCGGATAGAAAAAGAGCATACGCTAATTTTTAAGGCTTTATTACAAGAAAAAATCATATTGGCTTCTGATGAAATTTGTGAAGTACCCTTCCAATTTGTGATACCTTTGTATATGCCCATGATGCCTGCAACTGCAATAGTGAAATCTGCGGCAAATATTTCGATTTGGCAGCGCATAAATGATAGTGATGAACTTGTGATTTTGCCACATGCAAAGATTACAGAACTTTTTGATACTTTTGTAGCACTTGGTTTCAAACACACAGCTTTAAGTGGTTATGTAGAAAAACATTTGTCGCAGCCCTTACAAATATTTTCTATTCGTCCTATTAAAGAACCCTATTTGGGAGTTTTGAAAGACCTCGAGTTTTTTTATGACATTACAGAGGACTCTATTGAAGTTTTTATTATTGCAGATAAAATGACCAAAGAACTGTTAGGAATAGGGAAGGAGCATAACAAAAAAAAGCATAGCAAAATAAAATTTAAAATTATGTTTAGTGAAATTATTACTACTAAATTAATTAGTTATTATATTGATGAGATTTTAAGAATTGTGAAGTAATAGCAGTTATTAAGTTTTGTAACATAGACTTTATTCTTTGTTTTTAATGAGTTGATTTTCAGTATATTAAAAGCACAGACTAAAGTCTATGTTACATGCTTTTAAATTAAAAACTATGTTTTTTAAGAAAAAAACGGAAGACTCTGTATTAGATTGGCTCGAAGGTTGCAGACAAGGCAAGCCAAAGTCCCAAGAAATGTTGTATAAGCATTACTACAGCTATGCTATGAGTGTTTGTTTGCAATATGCTAAAAATGAGCAGGAGGCTGCCGAAGTATTAAATGATAGTTTCTTTAAAGTTTTCACAAAAATAAATCAATACGAAGGCACACAACCATTTAAAACATGGTTTCGGCGAATTATAATTAATACTGCCATAGATTATTATCGGAAAAACAATAAACATATACACGTTAATATCGAAGATATTGCACCAACTGAGCAAGAAGTATCAATAGATGCATTAACAAAACTTTCTGCTGAAGATATTTTGAAGTTGTTGCAACGATTGCCTGAAAGTCAGCGTATAGTGTTTAACTTATTTGAAATTGAAGGTTATGGGCATGAAGAAATTGCTGAAAAACTAAACATTGCGGCTTCTACGTCAAGGGTTAATTTGCTTAGGGCAAAGCAACAATTACGAATTTTGGTAGATAAACTATTTCAATATAGTAATGAATGAAAAATAAATATGAAATATGAAATTAAAATATAGGTAGTAGCAAAAAATATATAATAACGTAAATAATTGAAAATCAATATGTTATAGCACACAGATAACACAAATTTATCGGATTTTTTTACTTGTAATGAAGTTGAAATTTTTAAAATAAATTAGATAAATCCGTAAAAATCTGTGTAATCTGTGTCATCAGTGTTTAATTAAATTATTTATTATAAAATAGTATTTATTTATATTTTTTATTACTAAGTTAGGAATTTTTATAATTTGGGATTTTTACAACGCACTTTAAGTATCATGAATAAAGATTTACGCAATAAATTAGGGAGTTACGAACCTTCATACAATTCGCAACATTGGGAACAACTTTCTCAACGGTTGGCTCATGCACAACAACGTAATCATTGGTATTATGCTGTTGCTGCTGCGTTGGCTCTGTTTATCTTGGTTGGTATTGGTGTATTTTGTTATGAGCCCATAAGTTTGGTGTCAAAAAATGAACTGAAAAATACAAATGATAGTATTGCAAAAATTGAATTAGCTATTCCTAAAATAAATGAAAAAATCATTAACAAAATAGATGAAAAAGTAACAGAACAGACGAAATTACTAACAGAAAGTAGTGAAAATAATGGCACTAAAATTAGCAAAAATACTAAAAATAGCCTAAAAAGAGAAAATAAATCTGAAAATAGGGGAGTTGTGGCTAAAAGTAATACAAATCAAAAAAATATAAAAACTAATAAAATTAGCAATAAAAATTTAAAAAATAAAAATAAAATTCAGAAAGTTGCCAACCAAAATGATAACAAAATTGTAAAAAACAAAATTATACCAAATAAAATGAGTAGGGTAGGGGAGGAGCAAATTAATATTTCTGAAAATAATAGTTTTAAAAACACTAATTTGGTAATAACTAATGAAATAAATGAAAATTTAATTAATTTAGTTAATCATGAAATTACAGGTTTCAAAACTTTGCGTTTTCCTGCAATAGATAGTGCAATTATTGCAGATACTGCAAGATTTTTAATGCCTTATTACAAAGCAAACACTAATAAAATTGCAAGTACTAAAACAAAATTTCCTTTGCGTGTTGGTGCAGTTGTGATGCCAATATTTGCAACATGGGAAACACAAAACGGGCAACAAACACAAGGTTTTATGGTTCATGTAGGTGCAGTTGCGGAGTGGAAAATTAATCGGTTTTCAGTGGGTTCTGGTGTTATTGTTTCAAATTATATATTGAAAACTCCCCAAGAAAAGGGTTTAGATTTTGCCATTGATACTACTTATCAACTTAATTTATTTTTGTCTTCCCAACAAAATATTCAGGAATTATTAATTCCAATTTCATTGCGTTGTGATTTTAAAACTGCCCAAAAAGGTAACTGGTTTGTTACTGCAAATATTTTTAATTCTTATTTATTATCTGAGCAATTTAGCCAAACAACGGTTGCAAATTATTTTAATACAACTGCAAATTTATCAGGCAGTGCCACCAATAGA
Source organism: Cytophagales bacterium (assembly GCA_043748455.1). Taxonomy (GTDB): domain Bacteria; phylum Bacteroidota; class Bacteroidia; order Cytophagales; family Thermoflexibacteraceae; genus JAAFKA01. The sequence continues at coordinate 1,552 of JAYTNF010000203.1, read as the reverse complement.
ACTACTTATTCTGAGAGCCGAGAAACGCAGCATAACTTGCAATTCTTTTCAGCTTTTCAGTTTCAAGTAGGTTATGAAAGGTTAGTAACAAAGCATTTTTCTTATCAAATAGAACCGTTTTTTAGGTTGGGTTTGCAATCGCAAAATACAAATAATTTACAGTTATATGCGGCAGGTGTTTCTTTGAGGGTGAATTATAATTAGGCGATATGTTTTTTGTCATTCTGAGCGAAGCGAAGAATGACAAAATTGAATTATTTTTATTTATATCTCTACTTTCAAATGTGTTTTAACCAAATTTTCTAAAAACATAATTCTTTCCTTCTGCATAACCAACATTTGTTCATAAAGTTGTTTTTCAGTATTTGTTGAATTTTGAACTACTAAACCTGTTTGATTTTCTCCATTATTATTTGACATATCATTTGTTACATTAAATACCGTTTTCTCATCAAAGCCTATTAACTTTGCCAAGTCAATTCCAAGAATTTCTGATATTTTTTCTAACTGCGAATATTTTATATCTGTTTTTCCTGTTTCTATGGTGGAGTAAGCTGCCTGCTGAATTTTTAATTTTTCTGCCATTATCCCTGCCTATAATTCTTTAATTCACGCAGTTTAGCTATTTTTTCTCCGATTTTTGTCATACTAATAAAATAAGGTTTAAATTATTGTTTTAACTGATAAATTACTGTTTTAAACGATAACAAAAATATAAGTAGCTTTATACCTTTGCACCGTATTCAAACAATACACCAAAAGAAACGAATCTTTTGGAACTTCACAAATTTTAAACTAATCTTACAAATATATTCAATAATACTTTATAAACTCTTAAACCCTAAAAAAATGAAAAATCTATGTATGCTTGCTCTCAGTCTTTTGCTTTTAGCGAGTTGTGGCAACAATGAAGAAGTGTTGCCTTATGAAGTAACCTTGGTGTCTTGTGTACAGCCAAATCCACCATCTACTATTGTTTTTGGTAATTTATCTAATGAATTAGGTATTGTAAAAAAGGGTGGTGATGAGTTTTATAGTTATTTTAATATAGTGGTGGAGGGCAGTTTATTTGCCAAAGATAAAACATATGGAGTTTGCAACTTACCCGCTAGTTTGGAGAAAGATGGACAACGAATCCGTTTTGACGCTATTACAATAAAAGACACAAACTCTTTGATTAATTCTATTACTGGATTAAGTTTAACAAGTATTAAATTAGTAAAATAATCAAATTAATAAAATAATCAAATTATTTTATTTGTGTTGTGAAAATCTAAATTGTTTTTACAACACAAAAACATACCACTTTTTAGATAAAAGTAGTTGTGCTTTTATTTTTTGCCTAAAATTTTAAAAATAAACAAAAAAATGAAAAAAATTGCGTTAAACTTACTTTGTATGTGTTGCATGGTCAGCACCTTGTTTGCTCAAACAATAGTAAAAACTGAGCCTTTGGTGTTAAAAACTACACCAACTCATTTAGCTGCTACAGAAAAAATTGCTGTCGATACAGTTTTCTCAAAATATCAGCTATTGAGTATGGATTTTACAC
>JAYTNF010000202.1:0-15078 GCA_043748455.1 Cytophagales bacterium | reverse complement strand
TTGTGTAGGTTTGCCAATAGTTTTTCAAAACCGAAACTTCAATACAGCTTGTTTAATCGTCAATCGTAAAATTATTGGTTTTGTTGCAAAAAGATTTCTCCCTGGCAATGGTATTCATTATGAACCACGTTGGTTTACACCTTGGCCTGAAAATGTGCAAGCAACTGTAACTTTAGCAGATTTGGAAGGGAATTTGCGAAGTTATCCAATCGGAGATTTGTATTATAATATTGGTGGTGTGAAAATTGGTTTTGAGATTTGCGAAGATGCTTGGGTAGCAAACCGTCCAGGTGCAAAACTTTATCGTTTTGGTGTCGATATTATTCTTAATCCAAGTGCCAGCCATTTTGCATTCAATAAGTTAGAAACTCGTAAGAGATTTGTTATTGAGGCAAGTCGAGCTTTTGGTGTGGGTTATGTGTATGCAAATTTGTTGGGTAATGAAGCAGGACGTGCTATTTATGATGGCGGAACTCTAATTGCTTCAGCAGGTGCGATGTTGGCAGTTGGCGAAAGATTTGTATTTGATGATTTTAAAGTTACCGCAGCAGTTCTTGATGTGGCTGAAAACCGTTTAGCACAATCCCAAGCAAGCACAATTTTCAATATTCCTGAAATGCACGACACATGTATTCATGTTGATTTTAAATATCCATTTCTTGAACCCAAAACCGCAACAATTACACAAGCAGCATGGGAAAATAGCGAATTTAAACAAGAAGAAGAATTTACACATGCCTTAGCTATTGGCTTATTTGATTATTTGCGAAAATCAAAAGCATCTTCTTTTGTTGTTTCATTAAGTGGTGGTGCAGATTCTTCGGCTGTTGTAAGTTGTTGTTATTTGTTAATTAAATTAGGTATAGAAAGTATTGGTTTGGATAATTTTAAGAAAAAATTAGGACATATCAAAGCTATTCAAAATTGCCAAACAGTCGATGAAATTGCTAATCATTTGATTATCACAGCGTATCAACCTACAAAAAATAGCGGAGATGTTACAAGAAATGCAGCTTCTGGGCTTGCAAAAGGCGTAAATGCACAGTTTTACGAATTTGATATTAATGATATTGTCGAATCCTATAAATCTATTATTGAAAGTAGTATTCAACGTGAACTCACATGGGCAGGTGACGACATTGCTTTACAAAATATTCAGGCTAGGGTACGTAGCCCAAGCATTTGGTTGCTCACAAATTTGAAAGGTGGTTTGTTGTTATCTACTTCCAATAGGTCAGAAGCAGCAGTTGGTTATGCAACAATGGACGGTGATACTTCGGGAGGTTTAAGTCCGATTGCAGGTATTGACAAAGCATTTTTACGTCAATGGTTGCGTTGGTTAGAGAAAAAAGGTGTGGAAAATCGCATCATAATTCCTGCCTTAAATTTGGTAAATGACCAACAACCAACTGCGGAATTGCGACCTTCGGAGTATAAACAGACTGATGAAGACGATTTAATGCCTTATAATATCTTAGATGCCATAGAGGAAGCCGCAATTCGTGATAAGAAAACACCTATTGAAAGTTATATTTCGTTGAAACACAAATATAAGGAATATTCAAAAGAGCAACTCAAAGAATGGACTGCAAAATTTTTCCGTTTGTGGTGTCGCAACCAATGGAAACGTGAAAGATATGCTCCAAGTTTTCATCTTGACGATAAAAATCTTGACCCAAAAACATGGTGTCGTTTTCCAATTTTGTCGGGAGGTTATGAAAGAGAATTAGCAGAATTAGCAGCTTATCACGATTAAAACCAACAAGTATTTAGACACAAACTCAAAATAAGGGTTTGTGTTTAATTTTGTAGATAGATTACAAGATAATTAGGCATTAAATATTGCCCTATATGATAAAAAAGAATTAAATCTTCAATTTATTATAAAAGGCTTGTTTTTTGCTATCAAATAACTATCTTAGCCTTACTAACCAAAACAGCATTTTTTATGTCACTCATAGATGAAGAACAAATCCTAAGTACAAGGCAAAAAGCATTAAAACTAAACCTCGACCGCAAAATTTATGGCTCTTTTGCAGAAATTGGTGCAGGACAAGAAGTAGCATCTTTCTTTTTCAAAGCAGGTGGTGCATCTGGCACTATTGCCAAAACCATGTCTGCATACGATATGACATTTAGCAATGCTATTTATGGAGAAGAAGAAAGTGGACGATATGTTTGTGAGCCTCGTCTTAATAAAATGATTAGCAAAGAATATAGTTTATTAGAATTACGATTAGACGAAGAACGAGGAGAAAATACAACCTTCTTTTCTTATGCAAATACCGTAGTTGCCATAAATTACCAACGCACTAATCAAGGACACGGGTGGATGGGTGTAAGATTTCAGTTAAATCCACGCACAAATCCTAATGACGCTATTATTCATGTGCGAATGCACGATAAAGAAACTCTTGCACAACAACAAGCATGTGGAATTTTAGGGGTTAATTTGTTATATGCCTGCTATTTTTATAAAGATGACCCTGAAAGATTTTTAAAATCTTTATTAGACGGACTTTCGAGAGATAGGATAGAAATAGACATGATTCGTATAGAAGGACCTGATTTTGATGGAAAATTTAAGTTTGATAACCGTTTATTAAGTTTGCAATTAGTAAAGCATGAACTCACAGAGGCAACCATGTTTGACCCGAATGGAGACACTTTACAACCCACAGAAGCCTTATACAAAAAAAATATTTTGGTTTTGCGTGGTCGTTTTAGACCTGTAACCCACGTAAATGTAGATATGCTAAGCACTGGTACAGCACAGTTTATGGAAGATTTGCCCGAAGACGAACGAAATAAGACAGTTGTATTAGCAGAACTTACATTATATGATTTGAAAGCAGCACACACTGATATTGATGAAAAAGATTTTCTTGACAGAGTTGATATTTTATGCTCAATGGGGCAAACGGTAATGATTTCAAACTATCATGAATACCACCGTTTAGTTAGTTATTTAGCCCAATTAACTCGCAAAAAAATAGGTATTGTTATGGGAATTTTCAATTTGGAAAGCATCTTTCATGAAAAATACTACACAAGTTTGAAAGGTGGAATCTTGGAGGCATTTAGTCAATTATTTATGCACTATATTAAAGTGTATATTTATCCTTATCAACGTGAAAATGGTGAAATTTATAACATTGAAAAATTCAAATTGCCACCAAGTCAAATAGATTTATTTGAATATCTCATTGCAAATCATAAAATTGCAGACTTAAAAGGTTATCGCACAGACTCTATGCACATTATTTCTGACCATGTGTTGGCTATGATTCGAGGTGGTATTGATGGTTGGGAAAACATGGTGCCAGCAGAAGTAAGCAAGAAAATTATAGAAGGTTGTTTATTTGGTTATCCATGTGATTTGATGGAAAAACGCAAACAAGCAGAGGTTTTTATGCAACAGCAGCCCGATTTACTTTTACAAAAAAATGCAAATAAGGAAATACAATAGCTAATTAAATATTTAAAATGCAGGACTTTGTCATTATAAGTAATAAGACAAAATAAATGTATAACAGACTTTAGTCTGTAAAATATTGATAATCAAAACCTTAGAGACTAAAATCTGTGGTATAAACTATACTTTTAAACTGTCTTATTACTTAAGACTGTAAAAAGCATGAATTATTTTAAATTTTATAGTTGATATGCTATTTGAAGTTGAGAAAAATATGTTTGAAAATCAAAACATATGATAAAAAAGGAAAAGAGGTGATAAAAGCAGCATAAACATTTAGAGCAAAATAATAATAATATTATAGAAATAAATGCAATTAAAATCTAATAATTTTGTGCATTTATTTTTTAAAATATTTGCATAGTAATATAACTATATATACATTTGTATTATAAGAAAAAATATATGAAAATGGATACTTTAAAAGAAAGAATATTACCCGAAAAATTACAAAAAGCTGCGGAAATGTTACGAACTGCTGCACACCCACAAAGGTTGGCTATTTTAGAATTATTGGGAGGCGAAAAGCAATACAGCAATTCCGAATTACAAACTATTTTAGGAATAGAACAAGCTATTTTGTCGCAGCATTTGACTTTATTAAGAGATAAAGGTTTGGTAGATTTTAGAAAAGAAGGCAAAAGCAGTTTTTATTTTCTAAAACATACCGATTTTATGAATATTATTCATTGTTTGGAAAATTGCTGTGCAAAATTATAAACTTGTAGCATAGACTTCAGTCTGTGCTTTTATCACGCAACAAAAGCACAGACTGAAGTCTATGCTACAAAATAACTTATAAAAATGCTTATAGAAATACTTGGTTATGCGGGTGCATTGCTTATGGGACTTGTTTTAGGACTTACAGGCAGTGGCGGTGCAATTTTGACAGTACCTATTTTAGTGTATTTATTTTCAATAGATGCCGTTTTAGCCACAACTTATTCGTTGGGAATTGTTGGCTTTACAACGATGATTGGTACTGCAAAACAGCTACAAAATAAGAATATAGATTGGCAAATAGCTATGAGTTTTGGTTTGGCTTCGGTGGCTGGGGTTTTTGTAGCACGCCGTTTTATTTTGCCATTATTGCCCGAAACTTTGGTACATATTGGAGATTTCCACCTTTCAAAAGCTATAACTTTATTGTTGTTATTTGCGGTGATGATGTTGGTGGCTGCATACAGTATGATTAAGAAAAAGCCTGAAATGATAACAGCACACATTGCACCAAATCCCATAATTTTGACTTTAAAAGGTTTAACAATAGGTTTGATAACGGGTTTTGTGGGTGCAAGTGGCGGTTTTTTGATTATTCCTGTCTTGGTTTTTAGTGCAGGACTGCCAATGAAAAAAGCTATTGGAACTTCGTTATTTGTGGTAATGACTAATTGTTTGATAGGTTTTGCAACAAGTTTAACCGCAAATCCTGCCATTGATTGGAAATTTATGGCAATTTTTGTAGGAATTGCAATGGTCGGAATTATTTTGGGCATTCAATATTCAACAAAAATTAGTAATGAGAAACTAAAATATGCCTTTGGTTGGTTTGTATTAGTAATGGGAGTTTTTATTATTGGTAAAGAATTAATTTTAAAAGTTTTTGTTTAGTACATTTGTTTTCAGATAAATGAATTTTACACCATTCATATTTTTATATCAATGAAAACAAACGAACAAGAAAACGAAGAAATTAATGGAGAAGTTAACGAAAAAGGCAACAAAAAATACCAATTATTAGCAAAATTAATGCAACAATTATTAGGTATTATGGCAGTTATTTGTGTTACAATAATTGGAATGTTTGTACTTTATTGTATTCCTGAGAATGTACTAAATTCACAAAAAACAACAAATATTCAAGATAATTACACAAATAACCCAAAAAATAACACAACAAATATAGCTAAAATAGCAACTGTAAATTTTTGGATTGCACCTGATATTGATAAAATAAGTGATGAAAATTTAAAGGCACAAGTAGCATACGGTAAAGAATTGATTGCACACACTGCAAAATATTTAGGCATAAAAGGTTCTGTAAAGTCAATAAGTAACGGAATGAATTGTCAAAACTGTCATTTAGATGCAGGAACAAAGACTTTTGGGAATAATTATGGCTCAGTTGCTTCTTTATATCCAAAATTTAGGGCAAGAAGTAATTCCATAGAAAATATTTATAAAAGAGTAAATGATTGTTTTGAACGAAGTTTAAATGGAAAAGGTTTGGATAGCACAAGTAAGGAAATGCAAGCAATTAAAGCATATATTACCTATTTAGGTACAAATGTAATAAAAGGTAAGAAAGCAGAAGGTTCTGGTTTTAAAGACCTTGCTTATTTAGATAGGGCTGCAAGTGTAGAAAAAGGCAAAATTGTCTATATTGCCAAATGTCAAAGTTGCCACCAAACCAACGGAGAAGGGCAATTACAGGCTGATGGCATTGAATATTTGTATCCGCCTTTGTGGGGAAAAAATAGTTATAATGATGCTGCGGGCTTATTTAGAATTAGTAATTTTGCAAAATATGCTAAATATAATATGCCTTTGGGTGCAACTCACGAAAATCCAATGCTAACAGATGAAGAGGCTTGGGACGTGGCAGCCTTCGTAAATACGCAAACAAGACCACATAAGGATACGCCAAATGATTGGGCAGACATCAGCAAAAAGCCGATTGACCACCCTTTTGCACCTTATAAAGATAGTTTTTCAGAGCAACAACATAAATATGGTGCTTTTAAACCAATGATAAAAAAATAATATTATTACATTAAAGCTATGTGTTCTATGTGTTTAAAATTTTTACCACATAGCTACATAGAACACATAGAAAAAAAATGTGTTTAAAATTTTTACCACATAGCTACATAGAACACATAGAAAAAAATATGTTTAAAATTTTTACCACATAGAAAATAAGATATTTTAAATAAGTTTTTGCTAATATAAATAACGAAAATGGAAGATAATAAACGTAGAGATTTTTTAAAATCATTGAGTACATTGGGCTTAGGTGCTGCATTAATTTCGCCGATTTCTGTGTTGGGAAATACCGAAATTACTCAAAATGAAACGAATATAACACCTGAAAATTTGCCTGAAAGTTTGTCTAAAAATACGACTGTAAGTATTTTGCAAACAACAGATGTGCATTGCCAAATTCACCCACACGATGAATTATTTTGGGAAAATGACAAAGCTGTTTTTCGCAAAGCAGGTGGTTATGCGTATATGGCAACGATGCTCGATGAACTACGCAAAAAAAATTCCAATACTTTTTTGATTGATACGGGTGATATGTTTCAGGGAAGTGAGTTAAGTGTAAAGACGACAGGAAAAGCATTTGTTCCGATTTTGAATGCCTTAAATTACAACTTGTTTTTGCCTGGGAATTGGGAAGTTATTTATGGCAAAAAAAATATGCAAACTTTGATGGGTGCATTGAATGCCCCTAAAATTTGTACAAATATGTATCACGATTTGGGAGAAGGCAAAAAAGGAGAATTGATTTTTCAGCCTTATCATATTTGGAATGTGGCAGGTGCAAAAATTGGTTTTTTGGGTTATACAGACCCGTTAGTGCCAATACGCCAAAGTCCAAATTATAGCAAAGGTATTATTTATACGAAACCCGAAGAAAATTTAGCTCATTATATTGATGTATTGAAAAATCAAGAACAATGCAGTTTTATCATTATTATAGCACATTTGGGCTTGTCGCAGCAGATTTCGTTAGCCAATATGCCCGAATGTGAAGGTGTAAACTATATTTTTGGGGGTGATACTCACGAAAGAGTACGCAAACCAATTGTATGTAAATTTGCAAAAGTAGTAGAACCTGGGGCATTTGGTTCTTTTATTGGCAAGTTAGATTTGACGGTGGAAAATGGAAAAGTGATAGCAGATAATTATGAATTATTGGAAGTTACATCACCTAAATTAAAACCTAATAAGGACATTCAAAAGTTAGTTGATGATACAGAAATAGCTTATAAGGAACATATTAATCAAATTATTGGTTATAGCACAATACCTTTGTATCGTTATTTTGTGGTTGAAAATCCGATTGATACAATGATTGTAGATGCTTTGAAGTGGAAATTTCCCGAAATTGACATTGCTTTGTCGAATGGTTTTAGGTTTTGTCCGCCTCGAATTACGCCTGACCAAACAGGTAATATTCCAATTACAAATGGTTATATTTTTGATATGTTGCCCGTTGATAGCATTGTAAGAACTGCAAAAATTACAGGAAAACAGCTAAAAGAGTGGATTGAGAAAGAATTGAACAATGTATTTTCAAAAGATGCTTCTAAAAGATTTGGTGGTTGGGTAATTAAATTTAAGGGAATTGAAGTAAGTTTTTATGCGTTTGGAGAAATGGGAAAACGTATAAAAACTATCACAATGAAAGGTGCAAATATTGTAGATGAAATGTCATACAGTATTTTGGCTTGTGAAAGAGATGGCGACCCTTTGGATATGTTGTGCAGAATTAAAGGTGTGGCTGATGCAAAAAATACGACTGCTACCTTACATACGGTGATGTTGGAATATTTAAAAGCAAATTCGCCTGTTACGCCAACACCGCCAAAGTCTGCAAAAATATTAGATGCTCCCGAAACTTTGCTTAGTCAAGTTACAGGTGTTGAGTATCGTTTTCAGTAGGGAAATTTGTGGTTTAACTTTAAAAAAATTACCACATAGTTACATAGAACACATAGAAAAAAAATTTGTTAAGCAATCAAAAACTTTAAATTTATGACAACCACAGCCAACATTTATACAAAAACGGAATACGATAAAATTTGTGAATTTGCAGGCAGTCATTTTGAGTATGACGATGGGCTAATTGTTTGGAGACACAACGGACAAGTGATAGAAAACGAAATTCTAAGCAAACTTTTAAACCAAGAAGACATACAAATTTATTCACAAATGGCAACTCACAAACACAATTTAATAATTTCAAACATACACTACAAGTTGAATTTACACTTGGATAGAAATTTATTTAGGGTTTATGGCAATAATCCCAATATTATAATCGTTATCAATGGTAAGGAAAAAATCCGTATTCCTGATGTAACAATTACACCTAAAAAAGAAATTTTGACGAATAATCAAGAAGTTACCAATCCTTTGGTAATTTTCGAGATAGTTTCGCCAAGTTCTGTGCAAACAGATTACATAGACAAATTGCGGGAATATAAAACCTTAGAAAGTTTGCAAGAGTACATTATTGTTGAGCAAGACAAAAATTATTTGGTTCATTATCAACGACTTAGTGCTACGGAGTGGACAGAAGAAAAGATAGAAACAGACCAAGATTATTTGTATTTACCAACAGTTGCCATAAAATTGGAGGTACAAGAAATTTATGCAGATTGCGAAGGTTTATAAAAAATATTTTTACCACATAGTTACATAGAACACATAGAAAAAACTAAGTTAAATTATGGCTTACAGTGATTTTACAATGTCTGAATTAGAAGACAAATTCGGAATTAGAGAGAAAACAATTAAAGGCTTGCTTGACAAAAAAAAGTTTTCTGTAATCACACCTTCATCAATGTTGGTTAGTGAATTAGAAGATGGAAATTCCTTGCCTTTGTTTTCAGAAAAAGCAAAATCGGAGTATTTAATTACACCAATTTTACGAGAAATTTGGAGGTTGTGTGATAAAAAATTTCAATTATTTTCGGGTTATACCTTTAATGTTTCGGAAATAGATAAATTAACAGGCGTATGTGATTATTTGTTTAGTACAGAAAAAACGGTAACACAGGTTCGTAGTGCAGTTTTTTGTGTAATTGAAGCAAAAAACAGGTCAGTTATTGAGGGAGTTCCGCAAGCATTTGCAGAAATGTATGCAGCCCAAATTTTTAATGAATTGCACCAAAAACATACACCAATTATTTACGGTTGTGTTACGAATGCAAGTGAATGGTTGTTTTTAAAACTCGAAGATAAAATTGCTTATATTGACGAAGACCGTTATTCAAGCCAAGATATTGCACTATCAAATTTGCTAAGTGCATTAAAATATATTGCGGATTTTTATATAAAAGACTAATTTAATTAAATGAATAATAAAATTATTTTCTCTTTTTTATTGCTCATATTTGTTAAGCAATTTAGCTATTCACAACAAATGCCTGCAATAAGTCCAAATGAATTAGCTTATCACACATTAAAAGCAAAAGGTTATCTTGCTGCTATTGATACTTTATTGAAAACGGACAGTTTATATATAAAATCTCCTTATAAAAGTGTGTATTTTCAAATGGTATCAACTTATTATTCTTTTGTTGGAAATAGGTCAAAAGCTGATGAATTTTATGACAGAATGTTTGACATCAACATAAAAGATAAGGTTGTTAAAAAACTTGATAGTGTTGATATTCCTGTAAATGTTAGTCCTTTTTCTGCAAAAGATTTTATCATACAAAAAGCAAAAGAAGGCGAAAAAGTGATTATGATTAATGAGGCACATTATAAATCTCATCATAGAATATTAACAAATTCAGTATTAAAAGAATTATATGAACAGGGTTTTAGGTATTTAGCTCTCGAAGCCCTTGCTGACGACAGTCTTTTGGTGCAAAGAAAGTATCCTTTAGTTATGAAATCAGGTTTTTATACCAACGAACCAATGTATGGAAATATGATACGTGAAGCATTAAAATTAGGTTATACTTTAATTGGTTATGATTATGATGGCGTTTGTGATTTTAATTCTGCAAGTCCTAATTATTGCAAAAATGTAAGGGAAATAGGGCAAGCTAAAAATTTGCAACAAATAATATTACAAGATAAAAATGCAAAAATTTTAGTTCACGCAGGTTACGGTCATATTCGTGAAACTCCCGAAGGTGATTGGTTAAAAATGGCTGATATTTTCAAAATTCTCACAGGAATTAATCCCTTGACAATAGACCAAACTTCGTTGAGTGAAAAAAGTAATTTATTATTTGAAAACCCATATACAGATTATTTTATACAGAAATTTCAGTTTAAAGAGCCTATAATTCTGTTAAATCAAGATAAAACTGTTTGGACTTCTCCAAAACGAAAAGGTTATGATGCACAAGTTGTTTTTCCAAGAGATATAAATGGTGCTTTGCAAGTTTTATTGCCAAGTTATCAAAAATTTATGATACCAAAAAAGCACCTTAAAAAAGGTAATTTTATACAGTTTTTTGCAACATCTGAAACCGCAGAAGCAGTACCTATAAATCAAATAGTTGTAGAAGATACGCAAAAAGATGTTATGGTGTTTTTGCCAAAAGGAGAATTTAATGTCAAAGTTACAGAAAGTGCTAAAATTTCAACTACATATAGCTTTACAGCTAAAATTGAGTAAATTTATATAAAACTATATTTCTATGTGGTAAAAAATAACCACATAGAAACATAGAACACATAGAAATAAAACAAAAAACTAATTTAATACTATGAAAGTAGAACAAATTTATACAGGTTGTTTGGCACAAGGTGCTTATTACATTCAGTCAGAAGGCGAAGTTGCCATTATTGACCCTTTGCGTGAAACAAATTCTTACATAGAAAAAGCAAAAAATGACAATTCGAAAATCAAATATATTTTTGAAACGCATTTTCACGCAGATTTTGTTTCAGGGCATTTAGATTTGCATAAATCAACTAATGCAACCATTATTTTTGGCGAAAATGCAGCCCCAGAATTTCCTGCACACATTGCAAAAGATGGCGAGGAATTTAAGGTTGGCAAACTTACGATTAAGGCTTTGCACACACCAGGGCATACTATGGAGTCGACTTGCTATTTATTGAAAGATGAAAATGGCAAAGATTTCGCAATTTTTACAGGTGATACTTTGTTTATTGGAGATGTGGGAAGACCAGATTTAGCGGTAAAATCTCACTTGACAAAAGAGGATTTAGCAGCCCATTTATACGATTCTTTGCATAATAAAATTATGCCTTTGGCAGATGACGTAATCGTATATCCTGCACATGGAGCAGGTTCTGCGTGTGGAAAAAATATGAGCAAAGAAACTTTTGATACTCTGGGGCATCAAAAACAAGTGAATTATGCCCTAAAAGCTGCCACAAAAGAAATATTTATCAAAGAAGTTACCGAAGGTTTGTTGCCTCCACCATTTTATTTTCCTAAAAATGTAATGCTCAACAAACAAGGTTATGAAACTTTGGAAACAGTAATGAAACGTGGTTTGCACGAATTTACAGCAGCAGAATTTGAAGTGGCAGCCGAAGAAACTCACGCAATAATCATAGACACACGCCAAGCCCAAACTTTTAAAGATGGTTTTGTGCCTCGTTCTATCAATATTGGTTTGAAAGGAGATTTTGCTCCTTGGGTTGGCACATTGATAACGGATATTAAACAGTCAATTTTGTTGGTTTGTGATGCAGGAACAGAGCAAGAAGTGCTTACAAGGCTTTCAAGAGTTGGTTATGACAATACATTAGGTTATTTGAAAGGTGGTTTTGAAACGTGGAAACAGTCGGGAAAAGATTTTGATACGGTTGTTTCTATTAGTGCCGAAGAATTTGCTAAAACCTTAGAAACCAATAAGTTAGAAAATAAATTAACTATTGTTGATGTTCGCAAACCTACGGAATTTGAAGCCGAACATTTGCAAGATGCCGAAAATACACCTTTGCAATATTTGAATGATTATATGGCAACTTTGAGTTCCGATACCACAAAATATGTGCATTGTGCAGGTGGTTATAGGTCAATGATAGCAGTTTCTATACTCAAAGCAAGAGGAATTCATAATTTGGTGGAAATTGCAGGTGGTTTTTCAGCTATTAGCAAAACAAATGCACCAAAAACAAGTTTTGTGTGTCCAAGTACCTTAAAATAAGTTTATAACTAACAGTTTTTTTAGAACTAACAGTTCTCAAAGAACTGTTAGTTCTAAAAAATAAACCCGAAAAAACTATGCAAAAATTCTTAAAAGACAACCTCATTACAATTATTGGAATAGTTGTAGGAATGGTAGCAGGATATTTTTATTGGCAGCAAATTGGTTGTGCATCAGGCACTTGTGCTATCACATCAAGCCCGATAAACTCAACACTTTATGGTGCTGCAATGGGCGGATTTTTATTTAGTCTGTTTCAAAAAGAGAAAATTGATAGTAAGATTTGAAGTAGAAAATGTAAAAAATTGGACGTAACTGTTTAGGTACGTTGGCAACGGTGCTTTTCGCACCTTGACAATCGTACTATGGTGCTGTTTTATATGTTTGTCAAGGTGCAAAAGCACCATTGCCAACGTATAAAAGTTAATAACTAAACAGTTACAATTAAACCATAATTTTTAAAAAACTAACTATGCTAAATTTCATAAAAAAAATATTCGGAAAAGACGATACAGACTATAAAACCTTAGTTGCAGAAGGTGCAATTATTATTGATGTTCGCAGTGTTGGCGAATTTAACAGTGGACATATTGACGGTGCTATCAATATGCCCGTTGATAATTTGGCGAAAAATATTGGCAAATTGAAAGACAAAAATAAAGTCATTATTACTTGTTGTGCGTCAGGTATGCGAAGTGGTGCAGCTAAAAATATTTTGCAAGCCAATGGTTATGCAAATGTGCATAATGGCGGCGGCTGGACAGGTTTGAGAAGTAAATTGTAATCTTAACTTTTAAACAATTTTTTGAATATGACGACAACCAAAAACTTCAAAATTCGCTATTTTATAAAATTGAAGAAGGAAAAGAAATTCATTTTTTGAAAGTTAGTTATATTTATTATTAGAAAAGTGATTTTAAAGATTTCTCAAATTTAGCAAGTCCTGAAGACTTGCTAAATTTATTTTTATTTTGTAACTATTTAGGTACGTTGGCAATTGTGCTTTTTTGCACCTTGACAATTGTATAAAAGTTAATACCTAAATAGTTGTTCTATTGCTACATTTCCTCATTATAGTTCAAATCCTCATGAAAAGTTTCTTTCAAACCATACAAAGCAAACAAAGCAATAGATAATGTTACAACGCCAACAATAATGGCTGCACTAATAATATCAGTCTGTGATTTGAAGTATTGGAAAGCAAAAGTTAATGGAATTAAAGCACCACGCACAAAATTAGGTACAGTTGTAGTAACCGTAGCACGAATATTTGTACCAAATTGTTCGGCTGCAATAGTAACAAAGATTATCCAAAAACCTGACGCAAAACCTAAAAATCCGCACATCATATATAAGGTTGTTGCAGATACGTCTTTTGCAGTTAGATATGTTGCAACTGCTATGATGCTCATAAATAGGAAAATAAACATGACTTTTATGCGGCTTTTTAATAATTGGCTTAATGCACCACTCACCAAATCGCCAAGCACAATGCCCGTATAAGCACACATAATAGATGTTCCTGCTTTAATTTCACCAACTACACCCAATGCTTTGGCAAATTCAGGAGAAAAAGACACCAAAATTCCAATAACATACCATGTTGTCAAACCAATAAAAATACAACGCAAGTATCGAATTAAGCGTTGAGAATTTGTAAATAACGAGAAAAAGTCTCCCCTTGTAGTCTTTGTTTCTTGGCTATGTTTGAACATGCCTGACTCATTTACACCAATTCGCAGTGCTAATAACAACATTCCTAAGCCTCCTCCAATAAAATAACAAGTTCGCCAACCAAAATGCTCTGCCATAAATCCTGCCACAATTGCCCCTGTAAGTCCAACAACTGCCACAATCATAGTTCCAATGCCTCGTTTTTCTTTTGGCAAAATCTCCGCAACTAAGGTAATGCCAGCACCTAATTCTCCTGCTAAACCAATACCAGCAATAAAACGCCATGCTGCATAAGCAGGAATAGATTCGATAAAACCGTTTGCAATATTTGCCGCAGAATATAGGAAAATTGAGCCAAATAATACAGACAAACGACCACGTTTGTCGCCCATAACTCCCCATAAAATTCCACCAATCAGCATACCTAACATCTGCATGTCAATCAGTAAAATACCTGTGTTTGTGATTTCTTCGGGACTTAATCCTAATGATTTTAGACTTGGAATACGAACAATACTGAATAAAACAAGGTCGTAAATATCAACAAAATAGCCCAACGCAGCCACAATAACTGCTGCATTTAATAAACGTGGTGATTTCATAATTTAAAATTTTGTAACTGTTCATAAACTAAGTGAATTGGTAAACCTACAACCGTAAAATATGAACCGTCTATACGTGTAATACCCGTCATGCCTATCCATTCTTGGACACCATAACTTCCAGCTTTATCAAAAGGCTTATATTTTTCTACATAATAACTAATTTCAATAGTTGTTAAATCTCGAAAATACACATCTGTACTATCTGAAATAGAAATTTGTTTGTCTTTGGAACTCAGACTAAAAGCTGTAACAACAGTATGTTTTTTGCCCGAAAGTAATGCTAACATTTCTTTTGCTTCGGTTGCATCTGCGGGTTTATTTAAGATTTTTCCTTCACAAATAACCACTGTGTCGGCTGTTAAAACCACTTCTTCGTCTGTTAAAGTTGAAATAAAAGCCTCAGCCTTGCGTTTTGACAACATAGCAGGAACTTCATGCGGTGGCA
>JAYTNF010000201.1:0-3526 GCA_043748455.1 Cytophagales bacterium | reverse complement strand
ATTTTGCTTTGAGTTCCAAAATAGGGTAATTATAAAAAGTCAAATCAACTTTTTTCTTTGCATTTGAGTCATATTTGCCTTCTATATGCTTTGTTTGATAGGGTTTTGTCAAACCTGTTGTAAAATCAACCTTCAAATAAATTTTGCTTTCATCTTTCATTTCCTCTTGTAATACCCTAATAAGTGGAAAGACAAAAAGCCGCATACGATTAGGAATATCAATTTTTTTAAGACTAAAATAAATAGCTGTATAGGTAATGATTGCAAATATTAATAAAATTAGCAAAGGTGCAGCCAAACCTCCACTAAATACAGTCAGGAAAATGGATATGAAAGATAAAACACCACATACAATAGCAATAGTTACTGTTTTATCCCTTGCAGCATCTACATAAGTATCAAACTCGGCAAGTTCTTCAAGAAAATCTATCCAACCTGCGGCAGTATTTTCCCCATCTATTTTCTGTTCTTTAAGAAATTGATTTTGTTCTATTGTAAATTGTTTGCGAATTTTTAAGGCTTTGCGTATGCTCATAATTTTTCGTGATTTTAATAATTTTATAAGCAAATTTATCAGATTTAGCTATGTGATGCTTACAAAGTAAAGCTAATGATTTTTGCTATCAATATACTAAATTATATCAAAAACATTTCCTAATTTAGATTAGGCACTCAGATATAAGTACATTTTTGTCATTCTGAGCTTGCGAAGAATCTGACATTATTAGGGCAAAAATCAATAATCCAGATTCTTCGCAAGCTCAGAATGACAAAAAATAAATGTCGTTATCAAAGTTAATAGCAAAATTGCAAAAAATAACTTAGCTTTGCATTTATAATTGTCAATATTACATGAAATTTGAAGATTATCGCATAGCCGAAAATATAAAGAGAAGTTTAGCCGATTTGGGCTTTAAACGTCCAACAGATATACAATTTAAGTCTATTCCTCCTGTTTTGAGGGGCGAAGATGTGCTTGCCATTGCACAAACAGGCACAGGAAAAACTGCTGCCTTTGCAATTCCTGTTTTGCAATTATTGCAACAAAGGTTAAAACCAAAAGAAGCTGGCGAAATTGCGTGTTTGGTGATGTTACCAACTCGTGAGTTAGCCATACAAATTGCAGAAGTTTTTACAAAATTAGCCCAATATACAGAACTGAATATTTTGTGTTTGCATGGTGGCGTTGAGCAAAATTCACAAATTGAAGTTTTGTCAGAAGGCGTTGATATTTTAATTGCAACCCCTGGTAGAATGTTTGATTTGGTCAGTCAAAAACATATCAAACTTACCAAAGTAGAAATTCTTATTCTTGACGAAGCAGACCAAATGCTTGACTTGGGTTTTTATCATGATATTCAAGACATTATCAAATTTTTGCCAAAAAAACACCAAACTTTGTTTTTCTCGGCAACAATTAATACACATATCAAAGATTTGGCTTATTCAATAGTTCGTAATCCCATTCGTATTCAGATTTCGCCAAAAAATCCTGTTTCTAAAAACATCACACATTCGGTTGCTTTTATTGAGCCTGACGACAAACGTGCTTTTTTAGAACGAATTGTAAAAAAACACCCAGAAAGTAAATTATTGGTTTTTGTGCGTACAAAAGTGCGTGCAGAACGGGTAAATGCAGCCATGACACGAGTAAATATCCAAAGTTTGACCATGCATGGCGGCAAAGAACACGAAGATAGGCAGCAAGCCATGACAGATTTTAAAAATGGTACGGTGAAAATGCTCATTGCAACTGATTTAAGTGCAAGAGGAATTGATATTTCTAATGTAGATTATGTGGTTAATTATGATTTGCCCGAAGTTCCCGAAAATTATGTGCATAGGGTTGGACGAACAGGTAGAGGTATTCAAAAAGGGTTTGCGGTTTCGTTTTGCAGCACCGAAGAACGACAAATATTGAGGGATATTGAGGCTTTTTTAGGTCAAGAAATCAATGTCATGGAAATTGCTCGCCAAGATTATCAAGAAACATTGGATTTTTCAGATGATACAGATTCTAATTGGAAAAAACTTATGAAAGATGCAGAGGACGAGGCAAATAAAAAGGTTTTTAAAAGTTCGAGTAAAGTAACAAAAAAAAAGAAATAATAATTTATTAGAACATAGAGATTATCAAGATACGAAAAGCATAGACTGCACATACTAAATCCAATGCTATTAAGCTAAAAAGTCTTTTTTAGTGCCCTTAGGCACGAAATATTTATAGCAAACGTATATTTTCCCTCCCAAAGTGCCGTAGGCACGACATATTTCGTGCCTACGGCACTTTGGGGAAGTCGGTGCTTACTTTTGCTATAAATATGTCGTGCATAACGGAACTAAAAAAATATAATTAATTGATAATCAAGTAATTAGCAATATTGCAATTTAACTTTCTTGCTTAATAGCATTGGACTAAAATCTATGCAACAGACCTTAATAATCTATATTAATGACCCAAAAGATACAAAGCTCTAGGGATATTTTGGAATTTATGTGGTTTATTGTAAAAAATATAAGTCATGACAACAACAAAAACAGTTTTAATAACAGGCAGTACAAGTGGCATTGGATTAGGAATTGCAACAGAGTTTGCAAAAAATGGTTACAATATCATGTTTAATGGTTTGGAAACAAATGGCAATGAAATTGCAAATCAAATAGGCAAAGAATATGGAATAAATGTCCGATTTTCTCCTGCTAATATGCTCAATGTCAGTGAAATACAAAGTATGGTGCAAGAGGCAGAAGCAGCTTTTGGCGGTGTAGATGTATTGATTAATAATGCTGGTATTCAGTATGTTGCACCAATAGACGAGTTTCCTGCGGCAAAATGGGACGCAATTATTGGTATTAATCTTTCTGCAAGTTTTCACGTATCCAAAGCAGTTTGGAGCAGTATGAAAGCTAAAAAATTTGGGCGAATTATCAACTTGACTTCTGCACATGCCTTGAGAGCATCAGAATTTAAGTCGGCTTATGTTGCAGCAAAACATGGCGTTACAGGTTTGACAAAAGTGCTGGCTTTGGAAGGTGCACCGTTAGGGATTACGTGTAATGCAATTTGTCCAGGGTATGTGAAAACTCCCTTAGTGGAAGGGCAAATTAAGGAACAAGCGAAATTACATAACTTGACAGAGCAAGAAGTTATAGAAAAAATTATGCTTAAAAAGCATGCCATTAAAAAGTTTGTGAGTATTGAAACTATTGGAAAGTTAGCACTTTTTTTGGCTTCTGATGCGGCTGCAACCATTACAGGCACATCAATTCCAGTAG
Source organism: Cytophagales bacterium (assembly GCA_043748455.1). Classification (GTDB taxonomy): domain Bacteria; phylum Bacteroidota; class Bacteroidia; order Cytophagales; family Thermoflexibacteraceae; genus JAAFKA01. The sequence goes on along the minus strand of JAYTNF010000201.1, from coordinate 250 downwards.
ATGGTGGGTGGACTGCACAATAAATATTTGTGTTAGTGCGTAGTTTCAGCTACACACTAACACTATTTAATGTAAGTTGCGTAGAATGTACCGCACCCTTTAGGGTGCAAGGTTTTTAATAAATTTGCCTCGCAAATTTATTAAAAACCTATAAAAATGAGATTAATTTAACGATTTAATTGCTATTTTACAATGACCTTGCAGTTGAAGGCAACCCCCGCCAAGGGTGCGGTACAATTCACTACGCAAC
>JAYTNF010000200.1:0-2054 GCA_043748455.1 Cytophagales bacterium | reverse complement strand
CTTTTGGAAAGTGGCTGTACTTTCCAAAAGCTTTTTTGCTTTTGGAAAGTTTGGTATTATAACAACTAACATGAACAGACATAACGGAGATAACATTGGAGGTTTTCACACCTTATATATCGCAAAAGTTAAAGACCTAACTTCTGTGAATTTTGATGCCCAAAAATTTACAGAGATTTATTTTACAGCCCAAACAGGGCAGTGGAAAAGGAACATGAAAGACTCTAAAAATGAGGTCTATTTTGAACACAACCTAATTTTTGAAGTCCCAAAATATCGCAACGAAGTAGAAAATTATATTTCTGAAACCAATGAAGTGGCTGTGATTGCCTACATCATTTTAAGTAATGGAGATTTTGTGCGAATTGGCTCTTTACAAAGTCCCTTGTTTTTGACAATAGATTTTGAGAGTGGCAAAAATTATGCTGATTTTAATAGCTATGCTTTTAAGGGAACTGCAACGGAGGCTGTGAGTATGAAAAAAAATAGTGCTATTGTGATAACGCCACAAATTATTAGCATAAGACATCAAGCATTAAAATTAAATGCCAATAGAAATAATTTTATAGAATTACCTACAATTGAAATGCCTGTTGGTGATGCCAATTTTAGCATTAGTGTAAAGGTAAAAGTTCAAAATTTAGTCGGCTATAATTGTATTTGGTCTTTTGGTGAATTAGACAGTTTTACTAATTTTAATGTGGTTGGTTTATTTGTAATCAACGGTAAATTTAGTGTTGCATTTAATTCAGGTTATCTTGTAGAAACAGTAAATACCTTTGCTGAAGATACTTACACAATAACAATTACAAAATCACAAGGATTTATAATCAACACTACAAAAATTTATGTAAATGAAGTATTGCAAAATACTACAAGCAATATGCCTAATACTGCAATTTTAAATTTAGGAAATACAGTTTCTCGGATAGGAAGGTGGGTAAATAGTGTGCCGTATTTTGTCGATAGCATACACAAAATCTATCAGTTTCATAATAAAACTTTAACACAAGCAGAGGTTACAACTATTGCAAATGGTGGATTGATAAGTAGTGGATTGATAAGAAATTATAATTTTGATGACAGTGAAGGATTTATCCTAAAAGACTCTGCAAGTAATCAGCATGGAATTTTAACAAATTATGATTCAATCTATGTAACAAAAGGTGCAGATAATTCATGGTTAGACAATAACGAAAACCCAGTTTTGAATTAGTAAGTTAGTAAATTATTAGTTAGTAAGTTGAAAACTAATAATTTACTAACTTACTAATTTACTAATTTACTAACTTACTAATTTACTAACTCATGCAACGACACAACGGAGATAATATTGGAACTTTTCACACCTTATATATAGCAAAAGTTAAAGACCTAACTTCACAGAATTTTGATGCCCAAAAATTTACAGAAATTTATTTTACAGCCCAAACAGGGCAGTGGCAGCGAAAAAATAAGGCTTCCAAAAATGGCAATTACTATGAAAGTAATTTAGCTTTTGAAGTCCCAAAATATCGCAACGAAGTAGAATCATTTTTGTTAAACTATGTCAGAGTAGGTTTAATTGCCTATATCGTCTTAACAAATGGCGAATTTGTCCGCATTGGCAGCTTGCAAAGTCCTTTATTCATTTTAGCAGATACAGACAGTGGCAAAAATTACCAAGATTTTAATAGCTATGCTTTTAAAGGAACTGCAACAGAGGCTATAAATATGCTGAAAAAAATAGCTATTGTTGCCCCAGAACCAACACCTGTTATTTTAGCATCAGGACTCCGTTTTAATCAAAACAGCAAATATCTTAATATTGGAACCCAGCTAAACTCATTGCCAACCATGCAAAATGATGCACTTAGCTTTATTTTTATTTTTGTTCCTTTGGCGTTTAGTGTGAATAATTTTTTGCTTTCCATGCATAACATACCTGACGGCACTTTAAAAGGCTATAGAATAAGTTATGGTCAAAATTCTATAATTTTTTCACTTTGGAAAGATGCTAATAGTGTTATAGGATTTTATGTAAATTACAATTTTAATCTTAATGAGCCTTATCA
>JAYTNF010000199.1:0-10035 GCA_043748455.1 Cytophagales bacterium | reverse complement strand
TGTGCGAAAAGGTTTTGTCAAATAATCTTCCGCACCATTGTCTAATGCCTTAATAATATCAGTTTCAGCATTTTGTACCGATAAAATAATAATAGCTTTTGCATACCAAACTCGCAATTCTTTTAATAATTCTTGTCCATTTTTGTCAGGCAAACCCAAATCTAATAAAATCAAGTCTGGTTGATGAGAGGCAGCCATTTGCAAACCTTCTTTTGCTGTTGCTGCCTCAATAACTTGATAATCATTACTTTGCAAAATAATTGTAAGCATTTTACGAATTTGTAATTCGTCATCTATGATTAAAATTGTAGAATTATTCATTGGAAATTAAATAAAAATATAAGGTTTACCTATCGGGTGGCTCAAAGCCACCCGATAGGTTTTTAAATCTATTTATAAACTTCAACAGGCAACAAAATTGTAAATTCTGCCCCACAAATTACATCATCTTTTACAACATTTTGTAAAGAGATTTCGCCTTTCATTGCTTCCACAAAACCTTTAACAATAGATAAACCTAAACCTGTTCCACCTGTTTTTGTGTTTTGTAATCTGTAAAATTTATCAAAAACTTTGTCAATTTCATTATTAGGAAAACCATTTCCATTGTCTTTTACAATAATTTTACAAGTTGCAAAATTAGTATTACTATCGTTATTAGGAACTAAAATTACTAAAATATCAATGAAACTGCCTTTGGGAGTATATTGCAAAGCATTATTGAGTAAATTATACAAAATCTGTTCTAATAAACCATCATCTAATTTAATCAATGGAAAGTTTGGAGGAATTGCAATATTGATAATTGTTTATTCTTATTTTCTAAATTTTCAAGACTTATTAAGCCTAAATTTTCGGTAATAATAAATTCATATTTTCGTTCAAATTTTTGTACTACTTTGTAAATAAGTTCACTCATTTCGCAATAATTTTGCTTTGTTTGCAACATTCCTGCCTGCAAACGGGACATATTCAATAGATTTTCTACTTGTTCATTTAACCGCAAACCTGCTAATGAAATTTCTGTTATGAGTTCTTTTTTATTAGTTTCTGTTAATTTATCGGCATTTTCATTTAGCAAATCTGTTGCACCAATAATGGTTGCAATGGGAGTGCGAAGTTCGTGAGAAAGTGAATTAAGCAAACTATCATAGAGTTTCAGAGTTCTTTCTTTTTCCTCTTTTAAAGCTATTTTGCTTTCCATTTGCCTAATTTTAAAGGTTAAAACCGCATTGAGCATAGCCACAATAAAGTACATTGCAAACAAAAGTATGTCATCAGTTGCACTAATATTAAATGTAAAACGTGGCGGAATAAAGAAAAAATCCCAAATTAAAGCACTTAGCGTGGCAGCCAACAAGACAGGAAAAATATCAAACAACATTGCTAATAACGAAACAGACATCAAAAGCAATAAAGCAACAACCTTGTAACCCAACAAATCTGATGCTAAAAAACAGATAATTGAAACACATAAAATTAGAGATGTGCTAATAAAATAGTGTTCTATTATTGAAAAATGGCGTTTTATGCGTGTTATTAGCACAAGTTTTTATATAATTTAAGGTTTGTCAAAAGTAAGGAAAAGTATTTTGTAAAAGTTTAACCAAACTTTCAAAGCCCTATTTTTGCCCAATCAAATAAACTTCCTGGGTCTGTACGTCTTGTGGGTGCATATTCATCATGACCAACAATGTGCTTGCGATTTTTCTTAATAGCAGGATAACGACTTGCTATGTCGTTGATTAACAAGTTAGTAGCTGCATATTGCTCAGTTGTAAAACCAATATTTTTCTTGTCTATACGCTGAAAAGCCGATTTTGACATAAACATTTCCATCTCTTTTTCTGTTCCAATTCCCATAATTTCTATGCCAATTGCATGACCATTCATACTATTTTCGTAATGCGGTGGTGATTGTAATTTCCCTTTTCCTGCGTGATAAGCAACTCTATTTTCATTAACCAATTCATAAATTTTGCCTTCTCTATCAATAATATAATTTGCTGAAACCTGCATACTCTCAAAAACTTCAATGATTTTTGATAATTGATAAGGATTTTCAGGATTTTCGATAGCATAACTACAAAAATGTAACATAATATGTGTAACATTATCAGCTTTGGTACGTGTACGTGAACATTTTTCAGCTAATGGCTTTTTAATAATTGTAGGTTTTTCATCTTGCGTAAAGCCTAATGAAAAGGCAAATAATACTATGAATAGAATTTTCATGAGAATGTGGCTCTGGGTAAAAAATATTTAGGACATTCACATAAATGCAAATGTCCTAAATGATTACTGTTTCTTCAATTTATTTTTAAATACTTTATTCAATTTTTCAACTTTGGGTGCTATCACAAAAGCACAATAACCTTGTGTTTTATTTTGGTTATAATAATTTTGGTGATAATCTTCGGCACTATAAAACACGTCAATTGCTGTAATTTCTGTAACCACAGGCTTGTCAAATACTTTTTCGGTTTCCAATGCCTTTTTATACTTCTCAGCCAATGCTTTTTGTGTTTCATTGTGATAAAAAATTGCCGACCTATATTGTGTGCCTCTATCTGCACCTTGTTGATTGAGTGTTGTTGGGTCATGTGTTTGCCAAAAAACCTCTAATAATTCATCATAAGTAATTTTTTTTGGGTCAAAAGTTATCTGACAAACTTCCGCATGACCTGTTGTGCCATCGCAAACTTCTTTATACGTTGGGTTTTTTACTGTGCCATTGCAATAGCCTGAAACAACTTTTTCCACACCTTCAAGGCGTTGAAAAACTGCTTCAACACACCAAAAACAACCTGCACCAAAAGTGGCAATTTCCATGTTTTCCAATTTTTTAGGATTTTGTTGAATGTTTTGACCTGTATTTTGTTGTGTTTTATCTTGTCCACAAGCTAAAAAGCAACAACAAAATAATAACAAGACTATTTGTAAACTTTTATTAAGAACTGTCATAAGATAGAAAAGTTTTTAAATATTTATACTACTATTACTATCAAAACGGTTTAAACTGAATTTAGTTCTATCAAAAAAGTTATAATTCCTTAAAAAGAAACCGTAATTGTCGGCTAAATGACAAAACTCAACAAAATTATCAGACAACCCAAATTTATTCTATTGCAAAAACATCTGCAATAACTTCGCTTAAAGCCGTTTTCCGAATATCAGCAGGACTATCAAAGACAATTAACAACTCATTTTTATTTAATAAAGTCATGCCCTCAGCTTTATCTTTCCCTGCATTTTCACCAAATCCATGTGGTACTTCAAATAGTTTTTCTACTTCTGATGCTTTTACTAACTCGTTTTCATCATGCGTAAAGGCATTTTTCCAACGAAAAACCGCAATAGTTGCACTCAAATCCATAGTTGCACCCGCCAAAACTAATAAATCATTGCCATACACACACAATTCTCGTACACCCATTCCCCCAAGTTGAATAAAGTGTTTGCGATATTTTTTGTCATCTTTTTTCTTAATTTTCAGTTTGCTATCAGAATCAAGCTCAAATTCTATCTCTAAAATCATTGCCCAACCTCGTAAAACGGGACCTCGCAAACCTAAGAAAACTCTGTCATTATAAACTGCCAAACCTTCAATATCGAAGCCATTATCTTTGCCTGGTATTGCAAAAAAATCTTTCAAATGCTCGTCTTTTTGCAAAATATCATACAATTCATTGCCCTTTTCAGTTAAAGGTATCATTCCTGCGGTCAATAATCGTTGTGGGTGGTCGGGGTTTGGACAAGTTTTTCGCAATTCCAAAACCCCAGTATCCAAATTTTTTACTAACGGAATACGCCCTAAAACATAACGATTAGCCTCTTTTTCTATTTTTGTCAGTCTTTTAATTTCCTTTAATTGGTCGGCTTCCTCAGGTCTTACACGTTTTCGTTTTAAGCTGTGTGAGCCTGTAAACCATAGATAATGACCTTGATAATCAAGCCCTTCTATATCTATTTCTGTATCTATTTCGGGTAAATTTAGGTATTTAGCAATAGGAAAAGAGTCATGTTCTGCATACAAATCTTCTTGTTTCAACTTAACTCTTTCAAGATTTGCAGTTTCATCGCCTGCCAACCAAAGATAATCACCAATTCTTACTGCTGCTGAAAGTCCATCTCTCAAATCTTTTCCTGAATAAAGATTTGGGTTTAATTTTAGGTTAATAAGTCGTTTGCGCATGGTTATTTGAGTTTTTAGTGTTGAGTTTTTAGTAGTTAGTGTTTGTTTTCTCTTAGTGTTCTCAGCGTAATCTTAGCGAACTCTGCGGTTAAGTTTTTATATAAATCAAGGTTGTATTCCTATAACCAGCACATCATCAGTTTGTTCATGCTTGCCTTGCCAAGTTTCAAAGGCTGTGCTGACTTTATCTTTTTGGGTATTAAACTCTAAATGGCTAATTTCATGCAATAAATGTCTGAATTTTTTAACCATAAATTTACGGTTAGGGTTTTCATGACCTCCAAATTGGTCTTGATAACCATCTGAAAATAAATAAAATACATCTCCTTCTAATAAGGGTAATGTTGTGGTCATAAAAACTTTATCTTTCTTAAATTGTGTTCCTCCGATTGGAGATTTTGAGCCTTTTATTTCATGAATTTCACCATTTCGCACATAATATAAGGGGTTTTTTGCACCTGCAAAATGTGCATATTTTTCGCCGGTTGATTTTTCTTCAATAGCCAAAATTACCATATCCATGCCATCATTTTGATTGGTATTTTGCTTTTGTAAAGTTGCAATAATCTTTCTGTCTAACTCTCTTAATATCTGACTTGGCTCAACAATATGTCTTTCATTCACGATTTCATCTAACAAAGCATTGCCCATGACAGTCATAAAAGCCCCAGGAACTCCATGACCTGTACAGTCTGCGGCTATCACAATTCGAAACATGCTTTTGGGTGTGCCATTAAAAAACTGTTGCGAAAACCAAAAAAAGTCCCCCGAAACAATATCTTTGGGCTTAAAATAGATAAATCCTTTGCTAAAATTTTGTATCAATTCCTCCTCGCTACCCAAAATAGCTTGTTGTATGCGTTGTGCATAACGGACACTATCAATAATATGAGTATTTTTCTTTTCTATTTCCTTTTCGTAATTTTCATGTTCATTTTTAAAACCATTGACAATTAAAAATAACATAATAAATGTAAAACCTAAGTTGGTAAAATAAGCATATTCTATAAAATCATGTGTGTAAATTGGAGGAATATACTTATGACTAATTTTTGCACAAATAAGAGCAATACCTATAAAAGCCATAAGACTAAGAATAACTCTCATATCTCGAAATAATATTAATGGCAAAATAAAAGTTGCAAATAATATATTTTCTACTCCAGCTTCTGCACCAAACAATAATGCACTAAAAGTTAAATAAACACTCATAGCTACACAAAAGAATACTCTTGCTGCTGTATAACGATGTATATTATTCAAAAATAGCGTAATAATCCCCAACAAACAACCAAAAATATTGGCTATAATACCTTCTTGAACTTGTAAAACCAGAGAAACTGGCAGATAAGTAGCAAAAATCATAGAACCAGCAAAAGAAATTCCATTTAGTAGGCGTATGCGTTGAGCAACTTCAATAGAAGTATTTTCATCTAAACCAGTCAAAATAATTTCCCACCAAATTTTTTTCATGTATCTTTATATGTTGATAGCCAAAACACAGACTAAAGTCTATGCTACAAATAAATATCAAATGCACGCAAATATAATTACATTTACCACTTTTACAATGAATAGCTTGTTAAACTTACTTAAAAATTATCAGCAACAAAACCGCAGTTCTTGGGCAGTACTAATTGACCCTGATAAGACTGATGAAAAAAAATGTTTGGCACTTATTGAGCAAAGTCATGGCTTCCCACCTGATTTTTTTTTCGTTGGAAGTAGCCTATTATTATCGTATCAAAATTTACACCTTATTGTAAATTTACTCAAAACACATACAAAAATTCCTGTAATTTTGTTCCCAGGCAGCTATCAACATTTGTCTGATAAGGCTGACGCAGTTTTATTTTTATCTTTAATTTCTGGAAGAAATGCAGATTATCTTATTGGTAATCAAGTACTTGCAGCACCATTGATAAAACAAATCTTAAAACAAAGTAATTTAGAGGTTATTCCAACAGGTTATATGCTTATTGAAAGTGGACGACAAACTTCTGTGGGTTATATAAGCAATACCATGCCAATTCCTCATGACAAAAATGATATTGCCATGACTACAGCCTTAGCAGGGCAATATTTGGGTTTGCAACTTATTTATTTAGAGGCTGGAAGTGGTGCAGAAAAACCTGTAAGTTCTGCCATGATAAGAATGGTTAAACAAAATATCGACATTCCATTAATTGTTGGTGGTGGCATTAGAACAGCAGCAGCTTTTCAAAATGCATGTGATGCGGGTGCAAATGTAGTTGTAACAGGCAATATTTTGGAGCAAAAACCTGAATTAATGCGTGATTTCTATGAAATTATAGCTATGAAATCAAAATAGTCATTGGGTGGCTTAAAGCCACCCAATGACTAAGAAATAACATGTAATTTACTATTAATTTTCTGTGCTTTCTGTGTTTTCTGTTACTGCAACTACAACTTCTTCTACAACAGGTACTTCATTTTTCTTTCTAACAACTTCTGCTTTTGCTTCTTTCACTTTTGTTTCGGCAGCCAAAGCAAGTTTCTTAGCAGCTTCTTTAGTTTTCACTAAACTTGATGCTTGACCTTCTACTTTTGATTCTTTACCTGTTTTCCAACTTGTATATTTAGCATCTGCTTGTTCTTGTGTAATAGCACCTTTATTTACACCAACTTGTAAGTGTTTTTTATACATAACACCTTTGTTAGACAACAAAGTTCTTACAGTATCAGTAGGTTGTGCACCAACCATAACCCAATATAAAGCTCTTTCTTCTCTCAAATCAACAAAAGCTGGATTTGCATTTGGATTATATGTACCAATTTTCTCTACAAAACGTCCATCACGTGGAGCTTTTGCGTCAGCAATAATGATGTCATAAATTGCTAGTCTTTTACGCCCTTTACGAGCAAGTCTAATTTTTACCATGTTTGATAAATAGATTTTGGGAACTCGTCCCGATGAATTTTGAGTTGCAAAGCTATAAAAGATTAAATAAATTACAAAGTTTTACAGTAAAAATTATAGGTTTTCTGCATTAAAACTGATAAAATATCATAAAGTTAGCTATAATTTTATCATGAATGTATAAAAACTGTTATGAATAATGAAAATCTTATTACATTTGTGCCATTGTTAAAGATTTGCGAAAATTCAATTTGACATTACAATTTATTTTATAATTTACAATTACAGTGCGTCAGCTTATTGAACTTTTATTGCGATACAGAATTCTCCTCACTTTTTTGTTGTTGGAGTTAATAAGTATTGCCTTAATTATTCAGAATAATAGTTTTCAAAGTGCTGTTGCATTTACTTTATTTCGTGAATTTACAGGTGGAGTTTATATGGCATATAATTCCTCAACCGAATATATGGCTTTGAAAAATGTGAATAATGAATTGGCAAAAGAAAATGCTATTTTAAGAGAGTTATTGGCAAATAATAAAGTCAATATTCCTTTGGAAATTAACAAAAAAACCTCTGAACAATATGAATTTATTAATGCAAAAGTAATAAATAACACTTTGATTTATGCTAATAATTATTTAACTATTGACAAGGGAAGCAATGATGGTATTAAAGTTGGTATGGGTGTAATTACCACAAATGGTATTGTTGGGAAAGTTAAAAGTTGTTCTCCTAATTTTTCTGTCGTTTATTCTTTATTGCACAGTGATTTGATGATTTCTTCCACACTCAAAAAAACTGGAACTACTTGTTTTACAAAATGGAATAATAAGGATTATACCAAAGCTAGTATTTTATATGTTGCAAGGCATATTCAAGTAAAGGCTGGCGACACCATTGTTACAAGTGGTTATAATACGGTTTATCCTGCAAATTATATGATTGGCAAAGTAACAAATGTGCAAAAAATGGTTGAAAATATTTATTTAGAAATAGATTTGAAACTAAGCACAGATTTTAGTAGTATTTCTTACGTTTATGTACTTAAAAATAGCAAACAACCTGAATTAGACTCTTTGCAAAAAGCAACAATTCCCAAAGAAAAGTTAATTAATGAAAATTAGATAGTTATAAATTCTAAGTTTTAGATTTCATAACTTGTTGATTGTTAGGTATTTGCAATATTTAAAATACATTTTGATTAAATTTTGGTTCCTAAATATTATAGAAATAAACCTTTTCTTACAATAATATCTGAACCTTCTGCCAACAAAACTGAACTTGGTTTTTGCATAACTTCCTCAAAAACACTTCCATAAAGTTTAGAAACATTACATTGAATTTTATAGTCATTTACTTCAAAAATATTCCAAGTTGGGTGTTCTACTTGATATTCTGCTGTTTTGTTTTCATTCCATTTTGTGTAACCCCAATAATGCTCTGTAATAAATTCGGCTTCACTATTTGCTTGAATAGCTGTTGCTTTGCTATTTGCTTTAACACTTAATTCATTCCATTCACTTTCATATTTCCACAAATATTTTACGCTAAGTTGTTGATTACCATTACTTTTATCAGTATTTTCCACATGAGTTATTTCATGTTTCATGGGCAATGTAATATAAGGCTCACGATAAATAATATTTGCAGTCCATGCAATAGTTGGCAATGGTACAATTTCTCGAATAAATACAACGCCACGTTTCCATGTGCCAAGAGATGTGCTTTTATCTTTATAACGAACATAAAAACGCAAATTTACTTCTTCAAACTGTTTGTGAAATGGCACAGAAAAGCCCATAATTTTTGTATTTTTAAACAAAAAACCCACTAAACTTATGTATGTTTGACCTTTCCAAAAATCTACTTCCACATTTGCAGGCAAATAAGGTTGTAATATTTTTGGGTCTATGACATAGTTTGCCATAATCAAATGTTGCCATTCAGCAGTAAGGAATATTTTTTCCATGTAATATGTATTATTTGTAATTTTAACGAATACAAGGCAAATAACTTTCCAAAAATATTTTTTTTGGAAAGTTCAATCGCAAATATACTTATTTTACTGCCTTTGCACCCGCAGAAGCTACTTCATGGTCATTTTCTACACTACTTCCCGACACACCAATAGCACCAATCACCTCACCTGCTGCATTTTTAATAACCACGCCACCAGGGAATGTAATTAATCCACCGTTTGAATGTTCAATATTATACAAAGATGCACCTGGTTGCACTAATGGTGTTAGCACTGCTGTATCCATTGTAAACCAAGCCGCAGTTTTGGCTTTTTTCTGCGAAATATCCACAGAGCCAATCCACGCACCATTCATGCGTGCAAAAGCTACCAAATTACTGCCAGAATCAACAATACAAATATTCATTTTTGTATTTAATGCTACTGCTTTTTCTTTTGCTGCTGCGATAGCTGCCTCAGCTTGTGCTAATGTAATGTTCATTGTTTTATAATTAGTTTTTAAAATATGATTAATTTAACAAAACTATAACAAATATGTTTAATAACTTGTAATTTTTATTTTTTTACAAAATAAAATTAGGTTTTTTGCATTAAAATTATTTTATCATTTTGAGCCCTGAAATATAGTTTTTTGACCTAATAATATCAGATTATTACCAAATTTAGAATGACAAAACAAATTTAAAATGTTAGCATCAAAATACAACTTACATTAATTAATGTAAGTTGCGTAGTAAATTGTACCGCACCCTTGGCGGGGGTTGCCTTCAACTGCAAGGTCATTACAAAGTAGCAATAAAATTGTTAAATAAATTTCATTTTAAAGGTTTTTAATAAATTTGCTTTGCAAATTTATTAAAAACCTTGCACCCTAAAGGGTGCGGTACATTCTATGTAACTTACATTAATTATAAAATAGCCATAAATTTTAAACAAGTTTTAAAAAGAAAATATTAATTTTGGAGTAAATTATATCAA
>JAYTNF010000198.1:0-6332 GCA_043748455.1 Cytophagales bacterium | reverse complement strand
TCCACCACCACCACCTTCTAAACTACCTTCATTTCCTTTGCCAGCTTTTCTGCGAGAAGGAGCAAAATCCTTTGAGCCAAAACGGTAACTAAAATTTAGCGTTGCAACCTGCGATTCACGTTTGCGGACAAACTCATTATAGAAAGTAGCATCTGACAAAGTTGCACCAAATTTACGCCAATCAAAAATATCACTTACATTTAAAGTTAATGTACCTTTTCCTTTAAAAATGTCTTTTTTTATTGCCAAATCAATGCCATAAATTGGAATGGACATACCTTGTGGCAAGACAAAAGGAGCATTATAATTGGCAATAATTTGAGTTGATAAAGTTTTAGAAATTCTATTATTTGAGATAAAACGGGCATTCCAAGACAAATTATTGTTGTTTAGGCTTGCATCTACGTTAGTTCCATTGACAATAGACTGAAAAACATTACCACTTAGGGTAATATCCCACCAATTAAAAGGTTGCAAACGTCCTACCAATTCCAAACCATAAGAAGTTCCAGATGTCAAATTTAAGAAAGTTGTTGTCGCAATTCCTGCATTATCTACGGTTCTGTATCGTGTAATAACTCCTTCAATTGTGCGATAATATGCGGTGCTATTTATGGAATATGATTTCCAATTTTTGTTATAACTGAACTCAAAAGAGTTTATATATTCGGGCAATAAGGAAGGATTACCTTTTCGCAAGTTCAAAGGGTCAGAATAATCAACAAAGGGATTTAATGTGCCAACTTGTGGACGGTTTAAACGGCGACTAAAACTCAACACCAATTCATTTTCGCCTTTTAATTGCTTATTAATCACAAGACTTGGAAAAACATTAAAATATTGGTTCGGATAACTTTCACCTGTGGTCAAAACCTCTGATTTTGTAAAAGTTTGCTCGGCACGCAAACCTGCTTGCCACTGAAAACCTTTAAATTCATTACCTAACATCATATATGCTGCGTGGATATTTTCGTTATACCGAAAATCATTATTTAATCTGCTATCACGTTGGTAGATATTTTTTTCCCAACTAAAAGAATTAGACAAGAAATTATTATCAATAGTTCGCAAAATTGATTTATAACCTGCTTCAAATTTTCCTTTTTTAGTTTTGCCAATCGGCAGCACAAAATCTGTCTGCAAAGTCAATATTTTTACACCACTTAAATTATTTGTATTTTGCAAAGAGTCGTTTTTACTATAAAGAAATGCACGTTTTTCTGTAAAAAAGCTGCTTTCTGTTGTGTTTTCGGCACTCGAATACACAACATCTGCACTTAATTCACTTTTATTTTTTGGAAAACTATGTTTAAAATTTAAGCTATAATCCCAATTATTGCCATTTTCTATTTGCGTTGTATTTCTGTTATATTTGTAAAAATTATTTGAACTTAATTGTGGATAAATTTGATATAAAAGATTGTCATTATCCAAACCTGTGCGGTAACTGTAACCAAGCGAAGTGCTTAAAGTTGTGTTATTTGAGATGTAATAATCTGCACCAATTTTGCCAATATGAAAATGAGGTTTACGTAATCCGTCATTATATTGGTCGGTTCTCCAACTCGAATCTTTAATCGTATTTCGTCTTAAAGAATAGCCATTTGAAAATCTTTGGTCATAACGGTAGCTATAATTGCCAAAAAAGTTAAATTTTTTGATTTTATAGCTCAAATTTGTACCAATATTGTATTTATTTCGTGTTCCTATACCTGCACTAATATTGCCATTCATTCCTTCCAATTTATTTTTTTTAGTAACAATATTGATAATTCCCGACATTCCATCTGCGTCATATCTTGCCGAAGGATTTGTAATAATTTCAATTTTGTCCACCATTGCTGCGGGAAGTTGTGCCAAAGCTGCTGCCCGATTTGCACCTGTCAAGCCCGAAGGTTTGCCATCTATCAAAATTGTAACATTTCCACTGCCTCGCATCGACACATTTCCGTCAATATCGACACTTACCGAAGGAATATTTTGCAAAACATCATTCACTGTTCCGCCTGTTGCAGTGATATTTTTTTCTACATTAAACACTTTTTTGTCTAATTGCTGTTCATAAACGGCTTTTTCGCCTAGAATTTCAACGCCTTCTAATTGTTGGTCATTTTGACTAATTTCCAATTTTGCAAACAACATTTCTGGACTTTTGGGCGTAATCATAAAAGTATCAGATTTGAAAGTTTTGTAACCAATAAAATCTATTTTGAGCATAAAACGACCAACTTTTACTTGTTCTAAGATAAATTCACCTTTGTCATTACTGGTTGTGCCTGTTTCAAATTTTACAGAATCCTTCGTTGCTTGATTTGTTGCTTGATTATTTTCTTGTTTTCTTGGAATGCGATAAAGTGCAATAGTAGCAAACTCTAAGGGTTTTTGAGTTTGTTTGTCAATAAGTTTTCCTGTAATTTTACCTATGGCTGGAATATTTTGAGGATTAGCACTGCCGTTTCCTTGTGGACGTTGTGCGTAAACAAGAGAAGAAATAAGTAAAAGGCACATCAATAAGTAATTTTTCATGCAAGTAAAATGTTTTTAAGTTAGTAAAAAATTGTAACAAATGTTTAGACAAAATAATGCTAACAAGGTTTAATTTTGTGTTGTTAAAGAAAGTTAAAGTAGGAAATATTATTAAAAGTCGCAAAACTGCAGCGTCAAAACTAAAAAATAACTACATTTGACATTCAAAACAATTTAAAACGGTGATTTTAAGTATAGAAACTTCTACAAATATTTGTTCGGTTGCTTTGCACAAGAACGGAATTTTATTAGCAAGCCAAGATTTGTTTGGAGAACAAACTCACGCAGGCATGATAACGGTGCTTATTGATAATATTTTGCAACAAACCCAAACCTCAAAATCTCAATTAACTGCCATTGCAGTTTCTGACGGACCTGGTTCTTATACAGGTTTGAGAATTGGCAGTTCAACAGCAAAAGGTTTGTGTTTTGCTCTTGATATTCCTTTGCTGGCAGTTTCAACCTTAGAAGCTATGGCATTGCAAGTTGCAGATGCGTTTGTTGGTATGAATGCAAAAGGCGAAAACATAAAAGGTGAAAATATATTGCAAAATATACCACAAAATATACTATTAGCTCCCATGATTGATGCACGAAGAATGGAAGTTTATACAGCTTTGTATCAATGTAAACCAACCTATTCTCTTGATTTAGAACTTATTAGCCCAATAGAACCTTTAATTGTTGATGAAGATAGTTTTAGCAATTTTATAGCAACAAATACGATTTTATATTTTGGAAATGGTGCTGCAAAATGCCAAACAACCTTAAAAAACCCGAATTTTAGGTTTATTGACACCATTCTTACGTCTGCACGCAGCATTGGGAAATTGGCACATCAAAATCCTAAAAAAGTGGATATTGCTTATTATGAATCGTTGTATTTGAAAGAATATATGGCAAAAGTTGCGGCAAAAAAGTTTTAGTTTTGATAACGATATTTCCATTTTGTCATTCTGAGCAAGCTGGAGGCAGCCCCGCTCAGAATGACAAATAAATTATAAATTTCATGAAAAAAAATAAACGTCTTATTGTTATTGTTGGTGCAACTGCCGTTGGCAAAACTGCATGTTGTATTCAGCTTGCAAAAAAGCTAAAAACGGTGATTATTTCAGCAGATTCTCGCCAATTTTATCGTGAAATGACAATTGGAACAGCAAAACCAAGCGAGGAGGAATTGGCAATAGTACAACATTATTTTATCAATTCTCATAGCATTACTCAAGAATACAATGCAGGACAATATGAAAAAGATGTATTAGCGTTATTAGAAACACTATTTTTGAGTTATGATGATGTGATTTTAACAGGAGGTTCTGGTCTATATATCAATGCAGTTTGTCAAGGAATGGATAACATGCCTGAAATTCCTGAAAATTTGCGTGCAACATTGCAAGATAGATTTGAGAAAGAAGGACTTGAAAGTTTGGTTGCGGAATTAGCAAAATTAGACCCAAGTTATTATAATCAAGTAGATAAAGCAAATTCCCAACGTGTGATTCGTGCTTTGGAAGTGTGTTTGGCAAGTGGAAAAACCTATTCATCTTTTCGTATAAAAGATACGCATTTGCGACCTTTTGAAATCATAAAAATAGGTTTAGAACGTGAAAGAACAGAGCTTTATGCCCGAATAGATGCACGCATGGACATCATGCTGGCACAAGGTTTATTGGACGAAGTGAAAAATTTAATTTCTTATCGACAACATAATGCTTTACAAACCGTTGGTTATAAAGAAATTTTTGAGTTTTGGGACAAGCAATATGATTGGGAAGAATGTCTAAGATTATTAAAACGAAATACAAGACATTATGCAAAAAGACAACTTACATGGTTTCGCAAAGACAAAGAAATTATATGGTTTGATGCAAATGATGTTGATAAAATTTTAGAGTTTATCAAATAATTTAAAAAACTTTTGTAAAACTTTTTATTATTCTTTTGTAGAACAGAAAGAATAGTTTAGTTTTGCAAATTAAAATTATCTTAAAGGCATATAATCTAAACACATACAATATATACAATGGCAAATATTGGAAAAATTACCCAAGTTATTGGTCCTGTTGTGGACGTAAGTTTTGAAGGAGAGGGCAACAAATTACCAAATATTCTTGATGCTTTACAAGTAACAAAAAATGATGGTACATTAGTAGTTCTTGAATGTCAAAAACACTTAGGCGAAAACCGTGTACGTACAATTTCTATGGAAGGTACAGAAGGTTTGTGCAGAGGAATGGACGTAACAGACACTGGTGCACAGATTCAAATGCCTGTTGGTGAAGACATCAAAGGTCGTTTGTTTAACGTAGTTGGACAAGCTATTGATGGTATTTCGCAACCAAGTGGCAAGCAAACGATGTCTATTCACCGTGCTGCTCCTCGTTACGAAGACCTTTCTACTTCTACCGAAGTTTTGTTTACAGGTATCAAAGTTATTGACTTGATTGAACCTTATGCAAAAGGTGGTAAAATTGGTTTGTTTGGTGGTGCAGGTGTGGGTAAAACTGTATTAATTCAAGAATTAATCAACAATATTGCAAAAGCCTATGCAGGTTTATCTGTATTTGCAGGTGTAGGTGAAAGAACTCGTGAGGGTAATGACTTGTTGCGTGAGATGATTGAAGCTGGTATCATTCGTTATGGTGATAACTTCAAACATTCTATGGAAAATGGTGGTTGGGATTTGAGCAAAGTAGATTTAGAAGAATTGAAAAAATCACAAGCTACTTTCGTTTTCGGTCAAATGAATGAACCGCCAGGGGCAAGAGCAAGAGTGGCTTTATCTGGTTTGACGGTTGCTGAATATTTCCGTGATGGTGATGGAACAGGTAAAGGACGTGATATTCTTTTCTTTATTGACAACATTTTCCGTTTTACACAAGCAGGTTCTGAAGTATCAGCTTTATTAGGTCGTATGCCTTCTGCGGTGGGTTATCAACCAACTTTGGCAACAGAAATGGGTGCCATGCAAGAACGTATTACTTCTACAAAACGTGGTTCTATTACTTCTGTGCAAGCAGTTTATGTACCTGCCGATGACTTAACTGACCCTGCTCCAGCTACAACTTTTGCTCACTTAGATGCTACAACAGTATTAAGTCGTAAAATTGCTGAGTTAGGTATTTATCCTGCGGTGGATCCATTAGATTCAACTTCTCGTATTTTGACACCTGCTATTTTGGGTGCAGAACATTACAATACAGCACAAAGAGTAAAATTAATTTTACAACGCTATAAAGAATTGCAAGATATTATTGCCATTTTGGGTATGGACGAATTGTCTGATGAAGACAAAGAAGCAGTACACAGAGCAAGACGTGTACAAAGATTTTTATCGCAACCATTTCACGTTGCAGAACAGTTTACAGGCTTAAAAGGTGCATTGGTAGATATTAAAGACACTATTAAAGGCTTTAATATGATTATTGACGGACATCTTGACCATTTGCCAGAAGCTGCTTTCAACCTTGTTGGTACGATTGAAGAAGCTATTGCAAAAGGAGAAAAAATGATGGCTGATGCTAAAAAATAGGTTTTAAAAACCAAATTTTCAGCATATTCAAAGATAGCTAATACGATTTTAAATTGTATTAGCTATTTTTGTTAATTGAATTGCTAAAAAATTTGCATATATTTAACCACTAATATTCAGAAATATGATAACCATGTTTTATCAACCTACTATTAGTTGAAAGTTATATAAAATGTGGTAGTGGTAAAAAATGTATGATAACTTAAATAGTTGAAAATCAATACTTTATGGCACACAGATAACATAGATTTTACGGATAATCACAGACAAATTA
>JAYTNF010000197.1:0-10937 GCA_043748455.1 Cytophagales bacterium | reverse complement strand
TTTATCAGTTACAAAATGATAAAAATGGATTTGTAAATTTGCCATGTAATTCCGATAATCAAATTCTTCGGGATTCATTGGTGGCATAATTTCTGTTGGCTTGCCCTTGACTATCAGTATTTTACCATAATCTAATTGCTTAATTAAACTATCTTTGCAACTAAAATATAGCATCATTTTCCCATTTGCAACTTGCCAACTATTTGCAGTGGTATCTGTTGCCAACTTTAAAACTTTAACTTCTGCTTTATAACCTGATTTTGTGGCTTGTAACTCTGAATTGATAATGACTTCATAATAGGTGTATTTTTGAGGAATGGCATGAATGAAATGTGTATTTTGATTTTTTTCTGTGCATAATTGTGTATAAATAAAACCAAATAAAAATAACAACAAAAAAGATAAATAACCAAAAACATTCGCAAATTTTCTACGCAATTCGGGTTTCAAAACAGTCCAAGAAATACCATAAATTATAGTTGCAGATGTCCAAAAAGTTATAGCAATATTAGAAATCTTATTATCAAAATTTGGAAAATAAACTGCTGCTAAAATGCCTATTGCAAAGAATAAGAAAAACCTAAGAAAGGCGTATTGAAGCCACATGGGAAATGATTAATTTGGAATTATGAGATAAATTTGTAATTTTATATGACTAAAATGCTATGAATTTGTTTTGATAATTATAAATCTCGCAAACTAAGATTAAAAAAAGCATCATTTTTTACCAATTTAGCTTGTATAATATCTCCAATAGTTATTCTACGACCTTTATAATGGAAATTATATATATCATCAATAGGTTGTTCCGTTAATTTAGTAATATGAATTTGTGTATCAATATCATAGTTAATTACTTTAACTACTAATCTTAGTTGTTCTATTTTAATAATACGACAATCTACAATAGTACCGAGAGGAATATCACTTAGTTTATTACTACTACTACTTTTTAACTTAAACCAATATTTAAACATTTCTGCAAAACGGTAAAATTTTCCAAGCTTGCTGCTTGGTTTTTCATAAATAATGCCATTGATTTTTAATAATTCAATCAAGCCCTCACCATTGTACTTAACTAAACTATGGCTGTTTTTTTCTTGTATTGCAGTATTTAAGAGCAATAGAAGTTGTTTTTTCTCCATTTCAACCCCTTTAAATAAAGTTGTATCTCTAATAAAGTCCTTGATGGCTTCCAAAGGATGGTCTTGTATCAAACCATCGTCCCCCATTAAATCATCAAAATGTTTTTTTATAACTTCTGTTCTTATGTCTGTGTCTAATGCAATATCACTATGAAAAATACCATTGATTTCTTGTCCTTTGTAGGTTATAATTTTCCTATCTGTTTGGGGTTGCCATTTTTCTTGTAGCTTTTCAGTTAATTTAGTAATAAACCAAATAAAAGGTCTTAATAACATGATATTTTCACCTGCTGCCGAGAAATTTCTTTGCAAATAAGTAAAAGCTGTACCTAAATCTTGCCATTCACCACTATCAGTTTTGCGAAAACTCACAATGTATTCGCCAAAGAAAATATTTAAAACAGGCTCAACAAGTTCTTGTTGAGCAGGAACTTGACCGTTATTATTTATAATGGCTTGCTCAAAAGAGTGCAAAAATGTGTTCCCATATTTTTTACTAATAAGTTCTTTTAAAGCTGATTTTGCATTTGCACTATCCCAAACAAGATTAATAAAGTAAGCAAAAATTTCATTAGGCGACCAATCCAAACGTACCATATTACCTTCCTCTAAGCCCATTTTATTGTTCAATGTTACATTTTCCCACACATCAGTACGAATAAAAATTTTAGGAATAATTCTATTATACTCTCTACGGTTATAAGTATAAAGCCAATATTCAATGAGTGGTTTTATGGCAACACCCCAATATTCTTTATTTATTTGTCTGTCCAATTGGTCAAACAGTACAACTAAATTTAGATTATGAGCATTAAGAAATTGGTTAAGTTGCAGTAAATCATCTTCTATTTGTCTAATATTAGCTCTGTCTGCTATCAAACTTTCAAAAATATCATCTCTGTCTATGTCTGTTTTAACATTTTTTAATCGAATAATATAGTTATTTAATAAAGAATTAAATTCTATAAATCTGTTATCATCTTTGAGTTGTATCATTACAACACTCCAGTAAAATGCACGCCAAAAATTACCTAAATTGCGTTGTTTTTGTAATTCAATGAAGGTGTGTTGTATTTTGTTTGATGAGTTTTTGTAGGGAATTACTTTTATCAAACTTGCGAAGCCACCATCTATATTTGGAGCATCTAATACTGTTACAAAAATATAATCCTTTTCCAAACCTAAATTTTTGCGTATGGCTACAGCCTTTTCGTCATTGTCTCCCAACAAATTATAAAGAGTTGTTTTGCCTGTACCTTTAAAACCACAAAATAAGAACCTGCTTTTATCAGAAAGCATTTTCATATTTTCACGATAATAAAAATGTGTATAAGCATCGGCTTTATATTCAAAATTTTCGGCATAAGACTTTATTTTAGATAGTTCTTGTGTTAGCGTATCTAAAATAGTAATTTGTGCATTTTGTGAAACACCTACTTCTTGGGTAGGTAAAGACCAGATAGCATCAAAAATATTTCTCAAATGTGAGTATTTAGCATAATAAGAAGCATTAAAATTATCTTTTAAATGCTCAAATTCTTTTACAAGTTCATTCTTTAAGATATCGAATTTGGAATTTTCTTGAATGAAGTTTAATTGTTGTGTTAATTTTTCTGTAATTTCTTGTGAAACCTCACTCAAATATCTTTCCTCTTTTATCAACTCAATTAGTTGGTTGAATTGTTCTTCTTTATTTTCATTCGTAGCTCTGCTAATTCCAATTTTTTCTAAAATAGGATTTCGAACTAATTTTGTAACTGTAAAACTTTTATCATTGTTATTATCTTGATAATCTTGTAAAATACTATTGAAAGCTATTGAAAATGTGTTTTCTGCTGTTATTTGATTAGGAACAATAGAATTAACTAAAACCAATTTAATAACATCATTTTTTAATTTGTTATTAAATTTTTCGATAGTATCTAAAAAGAAATATAAGCCTGGTTTTGTCTGTTCACTGCTGCCGAAAAAGCCAACCACAGTGTCTGAAAAAGCCAAAGAGGTAAGCCCAAAAATATCGTTAAATCCTGTTCGTGAGTCTATAAGAATAAAATCGTCTTCTGCTAATTGATATTTTTGTTTTAAATCCGCAAATAAGTCTTTAAAATGTTGCAACATTTCATCTGTGCGACTGATATTTAGGCGTGCCAAACCTTGCACATAATTACCCAAATCTGTTTCAAAATTTTCGCCAAGTTGTGTTGTTATTTTTTCTTTGTCATATTCCAAATTTCCCGCAGGCATTACATAAATTTCACCTTTGCCACAAAATTTTTCGCCTATTTCACTTTTATCAAAAATATAATTTTCAATTTTAGTATTTTCTCTATCAAATTCTTTATCTAAAACATATTCTACAAAACCATTTTTATTTTTAGCTGCAAAATCAAACATATTCAAATAACCTGGTGCCTCTAAATCACAATCAATAATAACAACTTTTTTTCCTTTATTCAACGCTAAATGTATCGCATATGTATATAATGTGGTAGTTCTGCCCATACCACCTTTGTAGCTATAAAAACTGATAATATTACAAGGTTTTTCCGCTTTTTTTACTCTTTCTATGTTATCAAAATCCAAACGCCAAACCAAACCTGTATGAACTTTTTGGTAGTTTTCAAAAATATAAGCATAATGATAATCATCTTCTATTACCTCTGGTGGAAGTGCATAAACAAACACACGACTGCCCCAAACAGTATAATTTTCATATTTCTGTGGTGCATTTGTCTTGATATAAACTTCTAAAACTGCTTCTATTTTTATTAAAATCCTAAAATCTTGAACAGTTTTATCTTCTTCAAGGTCCGCAAAAATCTTATTAATGGTTTGGTTAAGTGCTAACATAGTTTTTTGAAATTTAGAGTAAATTAGGTAGAACTCGATATGTTTCTTTGACAAATTCAAAAAATGCCACTATATCAGTTTCACTGTAATTAATTGATGAATTTGTGGAAGAGTTGTTAGCTTGATAACGAACTTCAACGTCCCAAGAATGAAATAAACGAGCCAACATACTATTACTGTGTGTAGGGCTTCGCAAAATGTTGATATGTGAAAATGAAGAAGGAGGAATAGCATTTAATTTGTTGCGAATAAACTCCTTATTTTTCATATACTCATGACCTGCTATTCTATAAGTCCAATTTCTGACTGAGGCAAGAATTGGATTATTTCTTTTTTCTCTATCATTAGGAAAGTTATAGCAAAGCCAATTATTTGTAGTTGGTATTTGATAAAAAACAGGCTTGACAGGCTGATTTGGAGTACTATTATAATATGTTTTGTAAATTCCATAATTGATAATTCCCTCCAAAACATAGCCACATAAGTAATAAAGATTACGTAGAATTGCATCTTTCTTCTCGATATGATTAACTCTACTTAAATTATCTTTTAAGTATTCGCAAGTTCTTAAATGTTTGAGTGCAACTTTTAAATAATCTTCGTATATCATTTGGATATTTCATAATAATTTTCAATTTTACAAAATAATTTAATATAAGGCAAATACAAGTAATTATTTTTTAGATATATGATAAAAACAATTTGTTTATGCTTTGCTTGGTTATTTTATTTTTCTGCCACAGCGCAAAATTGGACAAAAGAACAAATTTCAAAGGCAAACACAGCCATTGCTATTTCCTTTTTGACAAAAGAGGAAATAGAAACAATTTTATATATTAACTTGTGCCGATTGTACCCACAAGAATTTGCCGAAAAAGAAATAAAACCTTATTTTGGAACATTAAAGTATGGGGATTATGTCAAAAAATCATCCTATCGTAAATCATTGTTTCGGCATCTCAAACTAACGAAATCTGTGGCTGTCTTAGTGTTTGACCAAACACAATATGAATATGCAAAATGCTTTTCAAAGGAGCAAGGAGAAAGTGGACAAATAGGGCATAAAAGAATACAGGGCAAACAAGGTTTTGATGGTGAATGTTGCTCTTATGGCATGGAAACTGGTAAAGATATAGCTATACAACTCTTGTAGATGATGGAGTACCCAGCTTGGGACATAGAAAAATTTGTTTAGACAAAGGTTACAAAAGTCTTGGTGTGAGCATAAGTAAACATAAAATATATGATTATCCGTAACAAGCCCTTTTTTCCTTTGAGAATTTTAAAAATTCAAAATGTACTTTTCTACTATTTTATCAAAATGCAAAGCTAAGTGATAAACTTGGCTTTTTTTCATTTTTGATAAATTTTTCATTTTTTATTAGGTTTATCAATAATTAAGGTTTATCATTGCAAACAAATAACAAGAATACAGAAAGCAAAAAGGTCAACTGTCCTCAAAAAATTCACAAGTAAATGACTACGTTCTACTATGTGTTATATTATTATCAGCCCTTTTTGAATGTTTGAGATGATTATTAACGGATAATTCAGGTGAGACCCTATTCAGATACTCAACCTGTCATACAATTTTATAATTTATAACTCTCAAACTATTTTCTGTATTCTTGTATTTTTTATAGATTTTCGTTACTTTTCTTTTCGTTTTTTCGCCCACTTTTCCCAGAAAAACGCAACGTAACGAGGTAAGTCCACACTCAAAAACCACGTTTTTAATACAAATAAACCACTTTTCGCACTTCTTAGCAAACAATATACCAAATTTATAAATCTTTAATTTTCTTTAATAACCCTAATAATTCTACCTTTATTTTCTCTTTTATTACGCTTTCCGTTGATTTGGTTTCAAAATCTGACATATTTAACTCTAATATTTCACAAATAAGTATAAACTTATCTAACGTAATTTCACTATTACCACTTTCCAAACTGCTATACTGACTTCTTGAGACACCTAATTTTTCACACATTTCTTGCTGTGTAAGATTTTTAACTTTACGAGTATTTCTAATTATATCTAATATTTCTTGCTTTTTCATACATTTTGATAAAATAGTTTATCAAATATACTAAAAATGTCTATTTAATAAAAATTTTTGATTAAATAATTTGCATTATGTTTATTAATTAATCATATTTGTTTATCAAATAGAATTTATCATTTTTAATCATTTACTATTATGCAACGCATCACAATTATTGGACATTTAATAACTCCTTTGGATATTCAAAGAGAAGAAAATAAATCACTTTTAAGATTTCAAATAGCTGTTAATGATAGTCAAACGGACTATAACACAGGCGAAACCACAGAAGAAATGCAAAATTTTGAATGTGTTTACTGGACTAATAACGCTAAAATAGCTAATCAGCTTAAAGATGGCACTAAAATTTATGCTGAGGGTAGAGTAAAACCTCATAGTTTTATTAATGATGAAAAAAAATTACAAGCTGAATTAAAATTATTTATTAATAAATTAGAAGTTTTACAGCCTTAAACCATGCAAAAAGAGGTTTTATATGTATCTGCAAAAGATGTAATGTTTGTGTTGGGCGTGTCTATTGCTACTGCTAATCGCAGAATAAAAGAAATAAAAATATATTTTATTGTAGAAAAGTACAAAAGAATTACACTTTGTCAGCTTTGCGAATTTCTAAAACTTGATGAAGAAAAAATAAAAAGGAATTTTTAATTGTATTTTTCTACTTTTTAAGTTTCGTTCTTTGACATAATTTAATAATACTCTATAATTTTTTTTTATATTATTAATGAAAAAAATGTATAAAGTTTATCAAATTGCATAAAAAACACTACTTTTGGCTATGTTTTTTGCTATTTCGGCTTGTTACAGATAATGTGTAGTTATCTAAAAAGTGCCAAATTATACACTTAAAGGCACATTACTAATTGCTTTTACTATACAATTTTTGTGCAGTATTAGATTTTAAAAGATAAGCCAAATATGCAACAACATTAATCGGTTTTCTACCCAAAAACTTCTTTGTCATTCTGCACTTGCTCAGAATGACAAATTCATAATTATTTTTTATGTTGTATCACAATAATTAACTCTTCTATCACAATGCCTAAATAAATTAGACATGCTTCACTTTTTACCAAATAATTAAAAACTCCTTCTTCTTGAACTTTTGCCAAAACTTCCATATCTCTTTGTGCCGAAACCACAACCATGCGAGTTTTGGGGCTACTTTCTTTAATCTTTTTTATCAACTCTAAGCCATTCATATCAGGCAAATTTAAGTCAATAATGGCAATATCGGGCAGTTTATGAATTTCTTTGAGCATGGAAGTTGCATTTGCAAAAGTTGCAATATTTAAGTTAGGAACTTCTGCCAAAGCCAAACGTAAAAGCATGCTTTCTGTGCGGTTATCTTCTATTACAAATAAGCTAAAATTATCCATATAATTTGTGTTGAAAGAGTAAAATAATGATTTAGATACGATTTAAGCAAAAATATTGTTTTATATTTGTTATCCAAACCATTTTATAATATTTTAGCAATTAAAATTAAAATCTCATGAAAAATCTCCTATTTTATCTATTTTGTTTTGCTGCTTTTTCTTTGTTATTAAGCTCATGTATGCAATCTGCATGTCATGCCAATAAAAAACACGCATCATCAAAACATGCACATTATAATAGTATCCAATATCGAAGTTTCAAAAGACACTAAAAATAAATATGATGTATGAAATATGAAATTAACATATTGATTATCAAATAGTTAAAATATTTTAAATATTACTTATTTAATTTTTATCACTAAGAAAAAGCATTAAAAAATGTTAGCAAATCACTGGAACGGAAGAACTGAACTACTTTTAGGAGAAGAAAAACTCAATAAATTACGCAATGCTCATGTATTATTAGCAGGTTTGGGTGGCGTTGGTGCGGCGGCGGCAGAGATGCTTGGACGTGCAGGCGTTGGCACTTTAACCATTGTTGATGCCGATAGTGTGGAGCAAAGCAATAGAAATAGGCAGTTAGGAGCATTAATTAGCACTGACGGGCAGCTAAAAGCCGAAGTTTGGGCAAATAGATTGAGAGATATTAATCCAGATATTAAGCTCAATGTCATTCCTCGCTATTTGAAAGATGAGGAAATTCCTGCGTTATTGACTGCTGCCAAATATGATTATGTTATTGATGCCATTGATACAGTTGCACCAAAACTTTTTTTGATGATAAATGCCTTGCAAAATGGAATTCCTATTGTAAGTTCGATGGGTGCAGGTGGCAAAATTAACCCTTCATTAGTGAGAGTTGCCGATATTTCAGAAAGTTATGGGTGCAGATTGGCAAAATGTATGCGTAAACGTATGCACAAATTAGGAGTTCATAAAGGTATAAAAGTCGTTTTTTCACCCGAAACCATAGAGAAAGAAAGATTAATTATTACAGATGGTTCTCGAAATAAAAAATCTTTAATTGGCACAATTTCCTATTTGCCGCCTATTTTTGGGGCTTTTTGTGCTTCGGTAGCTATTAGAGAATTAATTGGGGAGAAAGTTTTGTAACAACTTTGGTGTTGGCGAGGATGTGATAATTTTGGCTTGTTTTCTTTTATAATTCATAAAAAATGTTATACAATGATAAATCATTGATATATTTTTTGGAATAGTTATTGCAAAACATTAGCTTGCAATGTTTAAGTATTGAGTTATACTGGTTGTGCTGTGAGTTTATAATTAATTTATAATGTGTTTATAACTGTTGGTTTAACTGTCAAGTAATGAAAAAGATTATTGCATACACATTCATTATTGTAGCTACATTTCTTAGCACAATTCTTAGTACAACTACACTTGTTGCCCAACATATTGCAACAGGTAAGATTATAGACTCGAAAGGGCAGCTTCTTGGTGATGCTGAAGTTATCTTAAACGGTAGAATGGATTTTACTGTAAATCGTCAAGGAACATTCTCTTTTATGTATCCACAGGCTGATATTCAAACCGTTACTATTAATAAACGAGGTTATAGAGTAAAAAGCTGGGAAAAAAATGCTGATAAAACTGTACTTACTATCAGTGTCTATTCTACTATTATTAACAATATTAAAGGTAAGGTTTTAGGCAAAGATGGCAAAGCTATAACCAATGCTAAAATAATTTTAGATGGACTTAACTCTGTTTACACTACTTCCACTGATTCAAAAGGTACTTTCTCGTTCAAACTAAACAAAGAGGCAGACCAAGGAGCAGTTGGATTCATTATTAATGGTACACTTGTTCGGAGTGAAGAATGTATTTGGGATAATGGTAACGTGCTTTTAAACTTGACTTCTCTTTCTAATAAAGGAGATTTGATTGCACAGAATAACACACCTCCTGATAAACAAGAGCCAAAAATTACAGAAAAAATTAAAGTTAAACAAAATATAGACAAACAAACCATTAGTGTATTAGTGTATGACGAAAATAAGAAACCAAAATCAAATATTCATGTTTCGGTCAATGGGGTAATGCACATTACAGATAAAAGTGGGCTTTTTATGCTCACAGGTGCAAGTCAGTCTGAAAATTTTAATTTTGTAGTAGAAGAAAAAGAGGTTTCATACATTAAGCATGGAGATGATAATAATGTGTTTATTTATTTGCGAAAAACATACGAACCTCAAATTAAGAAAGAAGTTGATGAAATTTTGAAAGATACTGCAAATATAGATTATCAACAATATGACTATGAAGAGGATTTTAATAGAGTTGTAAATCAATTAGAACTTAAAAAACAATTATTGATAGAGAAAAGTGAGCATATACGTGAAGAAATGGACTTAATTGGTGCAAAACTTCGCAAATCTACCTCATTATCACCTGAACAGAAATTGGAGCTTAAAACTTATTTAGGTACATTAGAAAGTGCATTGGTAAAAAATGAAGTTGCTTATGAGGAGGCAGAAGGGAAAATGCAACTTATGGTTGATAAAATGAAACATTCTCTCTATGAAAAAGATTCTGCGGTTAGTGAAATGAAACATGTTGTTGATGACACTAATGAAGCCAATGCCTTTTTAAAAGTTGAATTATTAATAGCTTTACTTTTAGGAATTGGCATGTTAATTTTGGCAATATTGATGTATCGCCAATCAAAACGCATGACAGCACAGAAAACAGAAATAGAAAAACAAAAAGTAGAAATTGAACATGCATATAGCAATATCAAAATCATCAGTGATATTGGTCAAGATATTACTGCAACTTTGGATTTTAAAGAGTTGATACAAACCGTAAATGATAATTTGTCGGTGTTAATGGACGCAAGTTTCTTTGGTGTTGGTGTTGTTAATTATGATGAAGGTAGAATAGATTTTACCGATTTTATTAAAGATAAAAAAATACAACTTAACCATTCTGAGCTACTTTTAGATAACACAAAGTTCTCTGCTTGGTGCGTAAAACATCGCAAAGTCGTTTTTATTACAGATTTAGAGAAAGAATATAAAAAATATTTACATACAAATGAATTTATTTTTGATGATGAAATGCCTAAGTCAATGATTTATATGCCATTGATTATTGATGATAAGGTTACAGGTGTAATTACTGTACAAAGCAATAACAGAAATGCTTACAAAGATATTGATGTAAAAATCTTACAAACTTTAGATTCTTACATTACCATTGCAATGTCTAATATTAATGCTTATCAGGTAATTACCACCAAAAATAGACATATTACAGACAGTATTCGTTATGCCCAAACCATTCAGCAAGCCATTTTGCCAAATGCAAAACAGATGAATGAGGCTTTTGACGAACATTTTATTTTATACAGACCAAAAGATATTGTTTCTGGAGATTTTTATTGGTTATCACACATTACAGAAAACAACGAAGAAACTGGCGAATATACAAACAAAGTTTTTTTAGCTGTTGCAGATTGTACAGGTCATGGA
>JAYTNF010000196.1:0-3983 GCA_043748455.1 Cytophagales bacterium | reverse complement strand
ATTGCACTTGCCTCAGCATATTTGTATGCTTCCCCAAGCTATGCCACCAAATATGTGAATAAAGCCCTTAGGATTTCTCAACAAGCTAACTATGAAAAAAGAGAGGCAGAGTGTTATCGTGTGCTTGGTGTTATAGCGTGGACTAAGGCTGATTTGCCATTAGCCATAGATTTTTTATTCTTATCTCTGCGCAAATATGAAAAAATACAAAACTTACAAGGTGTTGCAAATGTGCTCGGTAATATTGGTTTAATATATGCCGAACAAAAAGAGTATAAAGAAGCCATGAATTATTATAACAAGGCTTTAATTATACAGACAAAATTAGGGAACAAAGTTCGAATAGCTGCAAACTATAATAATATAGGAGATGTGTATTTCCGAACCAAAGAATATGAAAAAGCCATAGAATATTATGAAAAAGCAGCAAAGTTATTTGCAATCATGGAATTGCAGCAAGGAGTTTTATTAAATAAAATGAATATCAGTGAAGTTTATGTAGCTCAAAAATTCTATGAAAAAGCACTTGCCATCAGTTCAACGACAAAGGAGGCAAGCTATAAAATAGGTGATTTTCGTTTAGTAATGCGTTGCATGCGTATTAATGCAGAGGTATATTTGGCTCTGGGAAAGATAGAAGATGCTGAAAAAGAAGGTATTGATTGTGTCAATTTGTTGGAAAAAACAAAATTATTTATTTATGCAAAAGATATTTATGCAATGATGTCTAATATTTATAAGCAGAAACAAAATTATGAAAAAGCTTTTATTTATAAAGAATTACAAGACAGCATAGAAATGGTAAAACAAAGTGAACAAATTATAAACTATCGAGTGGCGTATGAAACAGAAAAGCAGAAAAAAGAAAAAGAATCTTGGGAGAAAGAACGTAAATTACAATCTTATTTTATTGTAATTTTATTAGTTATTGGTGTATTTATTTTTGCAACTTTATTGATTTCTATCTATCATTTAAGACGAAATAAGAAAATTAATGAGGCATTGCATGAAAAAAATAAAGAAATTCAATCACAAAACACAGAAATATCACAACAACAAATAGAAATAAAAATTCAAGCAGCACAATTACAAGAAACAAATCGTGTGAAAGACAAATTATTTTCGTTGATAGCCCATGATTTGCGAAATCCAATTAATAGTCTGAAGGGTGTATTTTTTTTGGTAGAAAACGGTGGTTTATCTCTCGAAGAATTACAGTTTTTGATGGGAAAAATTAAAGTAGAAGTGCTAACAGTAGAAGAAATGATGTCTAATTTGTTGCTATGGGCAAAAACTCAATTAGCAAATATTCAGACAAAACCAGAAGCATTTGACATTACAACTCTGATTGAAGAAAACTTTAAATTATTGCAAAAAAATGCTGATTTGAAACAAATCATACTGTCTCATGAAATAGAAAACCCCCTAATAATTCATGCAGATATTAACCAAATTCGCATTATCATACGCAATTTAGTTACTAATGCTATAAAATTTACAGAAAAAGGAAAAATAATAATTTATGTAAACGAAATAGCAAATGATTGGCAAATAGAAATAAAAGACACAGGAGTTGGCATGAATGAAGACCAAATTGCAAAACTTTTTCATATCAATACACATTTTACCACACAAGGTACAGCACAAGAAAAAGGTTCAGGTTTAGGCTTATTGTTGTGCAAAGAGTTTGTAGAAAACCATCATGGAAAAATTTGGGTAACTAGTAAAGTTGGCGAAGGAACAAGTTTTTTCTTTACGTTAAGCACTTAATTATTCTATCAAAATAGACCAACTCATGAAATTAGTAATATTATTTCTTTATCTACTCTTTGTGCCATTTTTTTCTTACACACAAACAGTAGAACAGACAAAAGACGGCAGAAAAATGCTTATCGGCGACTATTTGCAAGCCTCAGAAATGAAGAAAAATGAAGGGGATTATAAAGAAGCATCTCACCTGATGAATGGTGCAGCTATTTGGTACTGGGAACAAAAGCAGTATGATAAATCAATTAACTGTTTTCAACAGTCAATAAAACTGAATGAAATTATTAATAATGAGCAAGCTATTATTAGAATTAAGAATAATTTAGGTATGATATATGCCGATTTAAGGCAGTATGAATTGGCATATGAATATTTTGTTTTGGTGTTAGAAGAACGTAAAAAAAACAAAGAACCTATTAGTATCATTGCCTCGTTGGTTAATATTTCTGTAATAACTAATAATTTAAAGCAATATGATAAATCTATTGACTATTTGAATGAGGCTTTGGTATTGGCTTTACGCATACGTGATGCCGAGCAAATGCGGAGTTGTTATGGTATGTTGGCAGAAGTATTCGAGAAGAAAGGAGATACACAAAATATGCTCAAATATTTTGAGCTATACAAAATTTTTCATGAAAAAACACAAAGAGATAAAATTACAAAAGTACAAATTACAGCAGAGGAGGCAAAATTGAGGGCAAAGGTTTTAGAATTAGAAAATCAGATGAAAGATAACCGTCTTTTAGAAAAAGATACACTTATTGCAGAACAAGAAAGAGAATTGCAAGGCTTAACATTGGCACAACAGGTGCTATTGAGGACGATGAGCAAAAGAGCAATGCTTCTGGAAATTGCTGAAGATAAAATCAAAATTAAAGACTTACAACTTCGAGAGCAAAAGATTGTTAATGAGTTAGAAACTCTTAGACATAACAATATTCGTAATATTTTATCAATGGCTCTTGGCTTTTCTTTGATAATAGCCGCAATTTTATGGCAAAAAAATAAAGAAAGAGAGGCTACTAATTTGGTTTTGGAGGCACATAAAAAACAACTTATTGAACAGTCAAACACGCTGTTGATGCAAGCAGAGGAATTAAAAGAAACTAACAAAGTTAAAGATAAACTATTTTCATTAGTTGCCCATGACCTACGAAATCCGCTAAATAGTTTGAAAGGAGTTTTCTTTTTAGTTCAAAATGACTCTTTGTCTTTGGAAGAATTGCAAGATATTATGAGCAAAATAGAAAAAGAAGTTTTGAGAATTGATGAAATGATGGCTAATTTATTGTTTTGGGCACAAAGTCAGTTGTCAAGTATTCAAACAAAGATGCAAAATTTTGATGTTATTCCTATTATTTATGACAATTTTAGGTTATTGGAACAGGTTGCAAGTTCAAAAAATATTTCTCTGACTTGTGATAGCAAACAAGAAACGATGATGATTTATGCAGACATTAACCAAATTCGCATTATCATACGCAATTTAGTTACTAATGCTATAAAATTTACAGAAAAAGGAAAAATAACAATTTATGTAAACGAAATAGCAAATGATTGGCAAATAGAAATAAAAGACACAGGAGTTGGCATGAATGAAGACCAAATTGCAAAACTTTTTCATACAAACACACATTTTACAACGCAAGGCACGGCATCAGAAAAAGGTTCAGGTTTAGGCTTATTGTTGTGCAAAGAGTTTGTAGAAAACCATCATGGAAAAATTTGGGTAACAAGTAAAGTTGGAGAAGGAACAAGTTTTTTCTTTACTATTTTACAAGTAAGTACAAGCCAAAATTAGTTTAAGCTATTGCTTTTTAAGTACAAGTAACTAATTAATTGACAATATTGTACCACAGACTTTAGTCTGTGATGCTTTGATTATCAAGAGATTACAGACTAAAGTCTGTGGTACATTTATTCTTTCCAATTACTTATAACTAATTGATTGTTAATAAGTTATAAAAACAATTAAGAACTTTACAACTACCTAATTATAAATATATTTTGATAATGACAAAAAACGAATAATAAATTTTAGTATCAAAATACATTCAAATTACATAACTTACAATAATTAATTATTTTTTATAATTTACCTGTTGCGTACTTAGTTTTTTTGTGTAATTTGCAAAAAATATGAGTTTATGCCTTTATTCCAAAAAACTGTACTCAAAGAATTTGTTGCAAGACAAAATCAAGAACATATACAA
>JAYTNF010000195.1:0-3874 GCA_043748455.1 Cytophagales bacterium | reverse complement strand
AATTTAGGTGGCAATGCAAAGGTTTTTGTGTTTACAGAGTTTCGCCAATCGACAAGTGATTCTTCACAAGTTAATCAGCCAATTCGCAATGTTGCAGACACAAAAGTGCAGTTATATGGCTTAGGTTATGAGTTCCAAAATCTCAATAATTTGCAAAATCCTCGCAAAGGTTGGCATATTCGGCTGACAACTTCGGCAGGAAACAAAGAAATTAAACCATTGTGGGACACAAACGACAGTATTTATAAGACTTTGCAATTACAATCTACACAAATTCAGTTTACAAGTTTGGCAAATTATTATTTGAAAACAGGTAAAAATACGACTTTATTATTTCGTATCAATGCAGGCATTTTATTGAATAACAACTTGTTTATCAACGAGTTATTTCAGCTAGGAGGTATTCGTTCTTTGAGGGGTTTTAATGAAATGAGTTTTTTTAGTCCTTATTATAGTATCAATACTTTAGAATATCGGTTATATTTTGAACAAAATTCGAGTTTATTTGCCTTTGCTGATATTGCTTTTATGGGTGTGAGAATTGGCAATGATACAAAATTTAATACACCACTTGGCTTGGGCGGCGGTTTGAGTTTTGCCACAAAGGCAGGAATTTTTAGCTTTGTGGCTGCTATGGGGCAATCAGAAACCCAAGGTTTTGGTATTAACCAAACTAAAATACATTTTGGTTTGGTTACAAGATTTTAGACTTACATTAGCATAAAATTATTTTCCTTGTCAAATTTAATACCCAAAACTCAAACCTTTCAACAACATTGTACCTTTTACCACCACTGTATCTTTTTCGGCAAGACCTTCCAAAATTAATACATTATCACCTAATTGTTTGCCTGTTAAGACCTCTAAACGGAAAAAAGAATTGCCTTTTTTCTTAAATAAATAAGTTTTTCCTTCGGCTGTGATGAGAG
Organism: Cytophagales bacterium; assembly: GCA_043748455.1. Classification (GTDB taxonomy): domain Bacteria; phylum Bacteroidota; class Bacteroidia; order Cytophagales; family Thermoflexibacteraceae; genus JAAFKA01. Next base: position 2,945 of record JAYTNF010000195.1, on the reverse strand, counting down.
AATTTTGCGGAATGGCTAAAATATTTGCCTCTGCCACATCAAAACTTACTTTGGCAAACATACCAGGTTTAAATCTGCCTTCGGGATTTTTTAGCGAAATTCTGACTGTAAAAGTTCTACTTTCTGTATTTACCACATCACCAATAGCGGAAACATTGCCCTTAAAAATTTCGCCTGAATACGAAATAAATTCAATTTTGCAGTCTTTTCCTGTCGTAATATTGTTCAAATCTCCTTCCGAAACATTGGCAAAAAGCCATACAATACCTGGTGTTGCGTTGCGAAGTTCCTGCGGTTTAAAGCCAAAAGTACGCAAACGAGCTTCTTTTTCTGCAAGTTCTGTGGCTGCCTCAATCATACCTGTTTTTGCTTCTAAAACATCTTTTCCTGTGGCAGCACCGTTTTTATACATATCCAAATTTCGTTCATAAAAATCTGTATCACGAGTTAAATGTGCCATACTTTGCAACATTGTTGTATACAGTTCGGTAACATCAGTATTTTCAAATAAAATAATATTCATTGCTTGTTTATTTTCAGGCACAAAAACACTTGCCACCACCTTAGCAGGAGATTCGATAATACCCGAAACTGAATTTTTACTACAAACAATGACCTCAAAGGCTTGTTTATTGGTTGTAAAACGAATTTCATTGCCATTATCCAAAATTTCGGGTTTGGTATTTATAATTGGTTTTGAAACTTCAACTTTTTTGGTTTCCTCACAAGCAGATAACAATAAAAGTTGCAAAGCTAAAACAAGGACTATGTTATGGATATTTTTCATAATTTTTTAGGTTAATGAGTTTTTTTGTCATTCTGAGCTTGCTGGTGCGACATTTCGCAAGAATCTGGAATTATTACGTCAAAAAGCAATATTTTAGATTCTTGCGAAATGTCGCACCAGCAAGCTCAGAATGACAAAATAAATTGATTTCATTTTACTTTGCTAATTTCTCCAACTGTCCCGAAACAAACAGCAAATAAATATAACTTTGTTTCAAATTATACAAAGCATCATTATAATCTTGTTGAGAACTGTACGAAGTTCGTTGAGCATCAAGAAAATCTATAATTGTTGTATTTCCACGCAAATAAGCATATTTTATAGTACTCAAAACAATTTGCGACTGTTCAACAATTTTCTGAAATTCATTTAACCGCAATTTCTGCGTTTCGTAATCAAAATAAGCCCGACTTAATTCATTGCGAATTTGTAAATCTAATATTTGTGTAGCTGCATTTGCTTGGTCAATACTAATTTTTGCTTTCTGAATTTCGCCTTGATTTTTATCAAAAATTGGTAGCGGAAAAGTCGCAAATACGCCTCCGTATGGCACAGCATTTTGCGGATTCCAAATCAAACCAAATTCAGGACGTGGAAAAGCCAAAGATTTTTGCAATTTTAGGTTACTTTCTCCAATTTTTACTTGACTTTGTGCCATTTTCACGTCTGTTCTTTCTGTTAAAGCTCTGTTCAATAAAGTATCTGCGGTTTCGTTAATTTCCATATTCATAAATTGTCCTTCTGAAATTGTAAGACTGTCATTTGTTCCTATTAAATATTTCAAAGCACGCAAATTGTTTATATAATCACGATTTAACTCAATAAGTTGGGCATCAAATTGTTGTGATAAAATTTTGGTTCGTATCACTTCGGTTTTGGTAATCACTTCATTTTTTAACCTATTTTCGTTAATTTTTACCAAAGTATCAATATTTGCCTGCGATTCTCTAATAATTTTCACTCTTTTTTGCAAAATCCACGTATCAAGCCATTGATTTGCGACTACAAAATACAAATTACGTTCTGTATTTTCATACATAATTTTAGACATTTCGTACTTGCTTTGTGCAAAATCTATTTTATTTTTGCGTTGATTTTTAATTTGAAATTGCTTTGTTAATTGCGACCAAAATTGTCGACTATTACGACTTAACATATTTGTATTATCGGGCAAAAAGTGTGGGTCTAATAACTGCAAAACCTGAAAATTAAGTGCAGGATTTGGTTTTAATGCTGCTGTAATGGTATCACTTGCAGCAATATCTATGTTATATTTGACAACTTTTAAGTCGGGATTATTTGACTTTGCTTCTTGCAAGGCTTGAATAATGGTAGTTTCCCGATGTTTAGAAGTTTTTTCGGCAGTTTGTGCAAAAACCGTTGCCCCAAAAGTCATACAAAATAGTATAAAAGAATAACGCATAAAATCACATTTTAATTACAGCTTAAAATTATTATGCTATTTAGAAAAAAATATCTTAGTTTGGTTTACTATCAATGAAAATTAAGAAAAAAATAATATAATATTGCAAAAGTATTTTTTATTAGTAGGTAATAGGACAAAATAAATGTATAACAGACTTTAATCTGTAAAGTGTTGATTATCATAATCTTACATAATAAAGTCTGTGGTACAAAATATACTTTAAATCTGTGTTATTACTTAGTTCACTTAATTAAAATTATTTGTATATTTTATTTTTGTCATTGTTTAATATAAAAAGAAGTTTCTTAAAGTGTCTAATATATAATGTCTTTATCAAAGTTACTTAAAATTTTAAACAGGATTTTATTTTTTTGACAAATAACTATAAAATGTGCTGTTTTTATTTTTTATAAAAATATCAAACAATTTACAGGCTTATATGATTTAGCTAAGACTATTTTTGTATATTTGTATGTATTAAAATTCATGTTTTATGCACACAACTCTCGAACAGATTATTAACGAATATGCAGTAGAAAACATTATTGCAGAAAAAAATATCAATAACCCAACCCTAACTCCTGATTTTCCTTTACTTATTGGTTCTCTGAAAATTGATGTGAGTTCTTTATATGAACTTAGTGCTGAAAAATTGGTTGAATTGTCTGCAAAAAACCCATTCCTAAAAATAGAATCTGAAGGCAAGCATATTCTAATTATTAAACAAGCTAT
>JAYTNF010000194.1:0-1666 GCA_043748455.1 Cytophagales bacterium | reverse complement strand
TTTAAACATACTGAAACTCACCAAACTCAGATAAAATACTCAATTTTTTAGTTTCAGATGTTTCAACACGACCAATAATTTGGGCTTTGACATGAAATGCGTGAGAAATTTCTATAATTTTTTGTGCTGTTTCCTCGTCTGTATAAATTTCCATGCGGTGTCCCATATTAAAAACTTTATACATTTCCTGCCAAGTTGTGTTGCTTTCAGCTTGAATAAGTTTGAATAATGGCGGTAATTCGAACAAGTTATTTTTTATAATGTGCAAATTATCAATAAAATGTAGCACTTTTGTTTGTCCGCCGCCGCTACAATGTACCATTCCGCAAATTTTATCTCTAAATTCTGACAAAACAGCTTTTATAATTGGTGCATAAGTCCGAGTAGGAGATAAAACCAATTTTCCAATATCAAGAGGCAAATTTTCATAACTATCTGTTAGGTTTTTTGTGCCAGAATAAACCACACTTTCTGGAACTTGGGCATCAAAACTTTCAGGATATTTTTTTGCTAAAACTTTGCTAAACACATCATGTCTTGCGGAAGTTAAACCGTTGCTGCCCATGCCACCGTTATATTGGGTTTCGTAGGTGGCTTGTCCCGATGAGGCAAGTCCTACAATGACGTTTCCTGATTTGATTTTGTCGTTTGAAATTACATCAGCCTTTTTCATGCGTGCTGTAACGGTGCTGTCGACAATAATAGTGCGGACTAAATCGCCAACATCGGCGGTTTCGCCACCTGTGCTATAAATACTTACGCCATTTTCTCGCAACATTTGCAAAACTTCCTCTGTTCCCTGAATGATTGCAGCAATGACTTCGGCAGGAATCAAGTTTTTATTTCTTCCAATGGTCGATGACAGCAAAATATTATCAGTAGCACCCACACATAGCAAATCATCAGTGTTCATAATCACTGCGTCTTGGGCAATGCCTTTCCAAACTGATAAATTACCTGTTTCTTTCCAATACAGATAAGCCAAAGATGATTTTGTGCCCGCACCATCGGCGTGCATAATGTTGCAATATTGCTCATCTCCACCTAATAAATCAGGAATAATTTTACAAAATGCCTTCGGAAAAATGCCTTTGTCTATGTTTTTTATGGCTTGGTGTACGTCTTCTTTGGTTGCAGAAACACCTCGTAAATGATAACGGTCTTGCATAATAATTTAATTTTTTTCTGTCAATTTATATGTTAAGTATAAAAGTTTATTTATAAAATATTATTTATTTTGGCTCAACTTCTTAGTAACAAAGAAAAACTACAAGTAATACCATTTTTGGATAAACAAATAACTTTTATCATAACTTTTACTTTGTTAGAATTCTGTAATATTCCCATTGTTTAATTTGGACAAAAGATTATCTTTCTTTTTCTCCTTTTTTTGCTCACTTCCACCGCAATTACAATCACAGCTATTCCAACATTTTTTACTACAATTACAACAATAATCAGCACAAAAATCACTACAAAAATCACTACAACAACTACTATCACAACAACTACAATCTCCACAATCACACCCACCACAATCAGAATCTGCACGTTGTATGATAAAACGGTGTCTTAAAATTGGTTCTTTCTCTTTGATAAAAGTAGGTGCTGCTTGGTCTATTTTTTTGCTAAGTTTTTGTAGTGCTTTTTGCAATGCTTCTGCAAA
>JAYTNF010000193.1:0-10748 GCA_043748455.1 Cytophagales bacterium | reverse complement strand
TTGTACCCTATCCAATTTCTCTACTTCATAACCTAAATGTGCAAACATTCTACGCACAATTCGATTTTTTCCGCTATGAATTGCCAAACTTAGCACCATACCATCAGGACTAATGATTGAAACCTTATCAAATCTTGTAAAACCATCTTCAAGTTCAAAACCGTGCAATAAAGTTTCTACATGTACATCTTCCGCTGGTTTGTCCAATAAAACTTCATATACTTTATGCACATTACTTGATGGGTGCGAAAGTTTATCAGCCAATTTGCCATCATTTGTCAGCAATAACAGACCTGTTGTATTTCTATCAAGCCTACCAACAGGATAAATTCTTTCATCACCTGCTTGTTGTACCAAATTCATCACCGTTTTTCTACCTTCTGGGTCATCAGTTGTCGTAATATGGTCTTTTGGTTTGTTTAACAACACATAAACCATTTGCTCACGATTTAATTTTTCGCCTTGATAACGAATATCATCAGTTTCTTGAACTTTATAACCCATTTCGGTTACAACTTTTCCGTTTATCGTTATTTGACCATTTGCAATTAATTCATCTGCTTCTCTACGTGAACAAATTCCTGCATTAGCAATAAAACGGTTTAAACGAAAACCATCTTTTTCTAAAACTTCTCCTTCTGTTTCGTTAGTTTTTTTTTTGTACGACTCTTTTTTATCACCAAATTTATCAGCATGTTTATCATCAAACTTACCTTTAAATTCCTTTTTTTGGTATGGTTTGTCGCTATTTTCACGTTTTAAGTATGGTTTATCTGCAATTCCACCTTCACGAATACCATCAACACCACGTTTTTTATAACCATCTTCGCCTTCACGTTTTATATATTTGCTTGTGCCACCTTCAGTTTTGCCAGATGTTTCACGTTTTTTATAAGTACTGTTGCCACCTTCACGTTTTTCATAAGGTTTGTCAAAACTTCTTTTTTCGCCACTTCCGCCTTCACGTTTTTCGTAAGGTTTGTCGAAATTGCGTTTTTCACCGAATGGTTTGTCATTACGTTTTTCAAAACTTCCACCTTCACGTTTTTCGTATGGTTTGTCGAAATTGCGTTTTTCACCGAATGGTTTGTCATTACGTTTTTCAAAACTTCCGCTTTCACGTTTTTCGTATGGTTTGTCGAAACTCCTTTTTTCGCCACTTCCGCTTTCACGTTTTTCGTATGGTTTGTCGAAACTTCTTTTTTCAAAACTTCCGCCTTCACGTTTTTCGTATGGTTTGTCGAAACTCCTTTTTTCGCCACTTCCGCCTTCACGTTTTTCGTAAGGTTTATCAAAGCTGCGTTTTTCAAAACTTCCGCCTTCACGTTTTTCGTATGGTTTGTCAAAGCTGCGTTTTTCAAAACTTCTTTCTGATGATTTGTTATTTCGCAAATCATTATCATTAGTTACAAATTTTTTCACAAATTTGTCATCAGAAAGGTCTGAATCAGAGGTTTTACGTTTGAAATCTGAATTTATGCGAGGTCTTTTACCAAATCTGTTGCTTGTTGAGTCGTTGCGTTTGTCAAAACTTCTTTTTTCTCCGCTTCCGTTTTCACGTTTTTCGTAAGGTCTATCAAAACTTCTTTTTTCGCCGAATGGTTTGTCGTTGCGTCTTTCGAATGGCTTATCAAAGTTACGTTTTTCGCCAAAAGGTTTATCGAAACTTCTTTTTTCGCCAGTTCCACTTGTTCGTTTTTCGCCGAATGGTTTGTCGTTGTAAGATTTTTTATAGCCACTTGTGCTACTACTGCCTGAGTCATTATTACGTTTTTCGTAACCTCCGCTTTCGCCACTGCGTTTTTTGTAGCCACCGTTATCAGAGCTTTTTCCAAACTCTTTTTTGCCACCTGAATTGCTGCGATTGTTAGCTTTGTAACCGCCTTTGCTGCCTCCGCCATTGCGGCTGCTGCTGCTGTTGTCTTTAGAATATGCCATTATTTTTTTTGTAATTCAGAGTTGAATTAATTTTACTACTCACCTCACGGCTTTTGTGATACTTTTAGCGATATTATTGTGTTGCACTATTGCAATTTTCAATAAATATCTGCAAATATAAGCATAATATTACGATAATTTTCTTTTTATTAAAGATATTTTATTGCACATTTGTTCTAAGTAGTAAAAATTAAATAAAGTAATGTCTATTATATTGTAAATATTTGATAATCAATAAGTTAATTTCATATTTCATACATAATATTTCATATTTATTCTTAAATTATGAATCGTAGAAAATTTATCGTAGGTGCTGGCACAATAACTTTGCTTGGCACAGGTTATTTTGCATTTCACCAACATTTGGCAAGCCATAATGATGCAAAACGAATAATCACTTTTGAGAATTTAGATAAGGCAATACAGGAACTTGCTTCTTTGCGAGCAGCCGCAAATAAGGTAGATTTGACAGGAAATTGGACATTGCACCAACATTTATCACATTGTGCCCAAAGTGTTGAGTTTTCTATGCAAGGTTTTCCCGAAGAAAAATCTGCATTATTTCAACAAACAATAGGTAAAATCGTTTTTAGTCAATTTGAAAGTCAAGGTTATATGCGACATAATCGTAATGAACCAATACCTAAAGCTCCAGAATTGATAGCAAATGATGATGTTCAAGCTGCATTTGATAGGTTACAGCAGGCACTTGTTAGTTTTGACAATTTTAAGGGAAAATTGTTTCCACATTTTGCTTATGGCAATCTTAGCAAAAATGAATATGAAAAGGCACATATTATGCACTTGGCAGACCATTTTTCTATAATGACTTATTGAAATAATATTATTTTTTTAATAAGTCATTCTGAGCAAAGCGAAGAATCTGATGTAACATACTAGATTCTTCGCTTTGCTCAGAATGACAAAAATAAAAATACTTTCAATTTTACTTCATTACTGCTGTGTTATAATATTGCAAAATTATCTCAATTTGTTCGTCTAAGGTAATAAAAGTAGTGTCTATTTCTATGGCATCATCGGCTTTTCGCAACGGACTTTCGGCTCTTGTGCTATCTATTAAATCACGTTTTTGCAAATTTTCAATAATATCATCTAAGGCAACAAGTTGTTCTTTTGCTAATAGTTCTTGTTGTCTGCGTTTGGCTCTTTCCAAATTATCGGCAATCATAAAAATTTTGAGTTCAGCATCAGGAAAAACTACTGTGCCAATATCTCTTCCGTCCATAACAATTCCACGTTTTTTGCCCATTTTTTGTTGTTGTGCCACCAAAAAATGTCGCACTCTTGCAAGGGTACTTACTTCGCTAACTTTGTCTGAAATAGACATTTGGCGAATTTCATCTTCAACACTTACGCCATTTAAGCAAATTTCATTGTGTTTAGTTTTGTCGTTGTACCTAAAATCTAATTCTATTTCTATTAGTGCTTGCTGTACTTCTTTATCATTGCTAAGGCTGACAAATTTTTCTTTTGTGAAATAATATGTAACAGCTCTATACATAGCACCTGTATCTATGTATGTGTAATTCAAGGCTTTAGCTACAGCTTTGGCGGTAGAGCTTTTGCCGCAAGCAGAATAACCATCAATAGCAATGACTATTTTTTTCATAAAATTTTTACAAGTAAGTTTGTTTTAATGATTTAGTACTGCTACAAACTTACAAAATACTTACTAAAATAAAAATTTTTAAAGATAAAACAAAGACTTTTGTAAGGATTTTTATACTATTTTAGTTGTAGCAATTTGAATGGTTACTTTTAATTACAGCTGGATTCCAAGTACTGTAATATCATCACGTTGTGATGCACCTTGACTATATGCTACCAAAATTTCCTCAAAAATATCTTGTTGCTCTTGTATTGGCTTGTTATGATTTTCGGCTATTAATTGCATAAATTTGTTAGTTCCAATTCTTTCTCTTTTATTATTTGCTTGGTCTATATAACCATCAGTAGTCAAGTAAATCATGTCATTTTGACTTAACATAATCTCTTTATCTTCTACATGAAAAACGTGTTCGGAATATCCCAAAATTAAACGACTGCTGTTATGTCTTTCAACTTGTCCGTTTCTTGTGAGAAATAATATGTGTTTTGCACCTTCATATATTATTTTAACTTGTTGATTATCAAGGTATTCTATAATACAGATTCCTAAGTCCATACCATCTTTTAGTTTGTCTTCGCCTGATTGTAGTCGTTGTTGTATACCTCTATGCAGCCATGCAACAATTAAAGATGGGCTTAAAATATTATTTTGAGTAATAGCCTCATTTAATAGACTACTACCAAATAAAGACAAAAATGCAGCAGGAATTCCATGTCCAGTACAATCTATCACACAAACAATTTTTATATTTCCGTGTTGTGAAATCCAATAAAAATCTCCAGAAACAACATGTAAAGGCTTATAAATGACAAAGCTATTTGGAAAAATATTTAATTGCTGTGTGATTGAGGGCAAAAATACATCTTGAATACGTTTGGCATACTTGATACTCCCCATAATATTATAGTTTTTTGCTTCTATTTCTTTATGGCTATCTTCCAAACGGTTCATTATCAGCATAATATTAAGATTTGCAGCAATTCTTTCGCCTAATCTTTGCAACAAGTCTATATGTTTTTTTTGTGGTTTTTTATGAAATAAAATTTCCAAAGCCCCACAAACATTTTTGTTAAATGATAATGGAAGTATAATAATAGCTTCTATGACGAAATTTATAGTTGATAAGTATGATTGGTAATGAATTTCTGAATCTGTCAAATAGCACATTTCATTATTCTTAACGGCTTCTCCAATAAGTCCATCACCGACTGCAATTTTTATCGTTTTTTTACTAAAATCGTCTAAGGCATAACTACTTGTAAAACTCAATTTATCATTATTTTTGGTATATAAAATAGCTTGCACTCCGCTAATAAAAGGCATTAACTTTTGCAAAAATAGGTCACCCCAAGTAGCTAAATTTTGATTTTCTTGAAAATACATTACCTCCGCAAATTTATCTACACTTTCTAACAACCAATGCTCGTTGATAGAAAATGTAGCTAAATCTGTATTTGACAGTTCAATATTACCTAATGGCTCATTTATGGTGTCGGTCATGATTTATTTTTGATTTCCGTTAAGTTTTGCCTCCAGATTCTTAATTTTATTGTTTTGCTCTGTCAAATTATAACTTAATTTGAAGATTTTAACTAATTGTTTTCGGTTATTCATCACAGGATAATAAGTTGCATCTAAAATTAACTCTGTTTTGTCTTTTGCTATTCTTTTGACAATTTTTTTGACTGTTTTCCCCTGTTTGAGTTCATTTAAAGTTTCTTTGTAGGAATTTAATTCGGCTTTGTCCATTAAGATACCATAATTGTTATTTAGCAATTCTTCTGAAAAATATCCTGTTTCAATTAAAAATTTATCATTACAACGCAATAATTTCATTTCGGGTGAAATTTCTAATACATACATACATTCGTTAGCAGCAGCAATAAATATTTCTAAATTTTCGTTAAGTTTAGAAACAGTATTTTGTGTGGCTGATAATTCTTCCATGTTTTGGCGTAATTCTTCCTCTTGTGCTCTTAATTCTTCACCTTGTTGTTGTGCTTGTGCTAATAATGTTTGTGTTTGTGATGTCTGTTTCATATTCTCTGTAACATCATAACGCACACCAATGTATTTAATAATTTCATTTTTTTCATTAAAAATGGGTGCTATTGTTGCCTCAACCCAATAAGTGCTGCCATCTTTGGCTCTATTTGGATAAGTGCCTTGAAAAATTCTACCACTTTTTATTGTGTCCCACAATTCTTTGAATAATGATTTTGGATTATCAGGATGTCTAAGCAAACTATGTGGTTTGCCGATACATTCTTCTTGAGTATATTTTGCAACTTGACAAAACTTTTCGTTTACATAAGTCATATTACCATATAAATCAGATTCTGTAACCAAAGTAGTTTTGTTGATAATACTTGTTCGTGTTTCTAAATCTAATTTTATGAGTTCCATATTACGCATCTGAGAGGCTAAGCTAATATTTTTTTGCTCAATATCATCTCTAATGGTGTTGATTTCCTCCATATTCTGGCGTAATTCCTCTTCTTGTGCCCGCAACTCTTCCGTTTGTTGTTGTGCTTGTGATAGCAATAATTGCGTTTGTTGTTCTTGGCTTATTCTCTCCGTAACATCATAACGCACGCCAATGTATTTAATAATTTCATTTTTTTCATTAAAAACAGGTGCTATCGTTGCTTCAACCCAATAAGTGCTGCCATCTTTGGCTCTGTTTGGATAAGTGCCTTGAAAAATTCTACCACTTTTTATTGTTTCCCACAATTCTTTAAACAATGATTTTGGATTATCAGGATGTCTAAGCAAACTATGTGGTTTGCCAATACATTCTTCTTGAGTATATTTGGCAACTTGACAAAATTTTTCATTTACATAAGTCATATTACCATATAAATCAGATTCTGTAACCAAAGTAGTTTTGTCAATAATACTTGTCCGAGTTTCTAAATCTAATTTAATAAGCTCCATTTCACGCATTTGCGTAGCCAAACCAATGTTTTTTTGTTCTATATCATCACGAATGCTGGTGATTTCCTCCATATTTTGGCGTAATTCTTCTTCTGCACTTAGTAAGGCTTCGGATTGAAAAATAGAATCTGTCAATAATTCTTTGGTTTTGGCATTACTTTGAATACTTTGTAACATTGTTGCTACATTGCGAGACAAACGACTTAGCAAATCTTTATATTTTTCTTCCAGACTTGTCAAAAATAGTAATTCAATAACTCCATAAGATTTATCATTAAAAATCAAAGGCACAACAATGACAGATTTTGCACTCAACATTCCTGATGAGGAACTTACTGATAAGTTTTGTTGAGGCAGATTTTCTAAATATAAAATTTCTTTTGATTTTACAGACTGACCTATTAAACCTTCACCAATTTCAAATTTAGTTTTAAATAGGGAGTTTAAAGTACACGCATAGCAACCTGTGGCTTCTATTTGTTGTTCTATAACTGTATAAAAAGCACCACGCATGGCATTTGCAATTTTTGCAATTTGATAAATGACAACTTCTGAAAATTCAAGAATGGATTTGTCGTAGTTTGTTCGTAAAATATCGTCAAATTTGCTTAATGTGGAGTCTGCCCACATTCTGTCTTCCATTTGCTGCTGTTTTATCAGCAACTCACGTTGTAACTCCGTAACTTCTGCAGCTGTATAGATTTCCTTGTGTTGTCCGTTTTGAGAAATATTTGAAGACATTGTATTGTGTAAGTCCGTTCCATTTGCCATGTTTGTATTATTAGTTAAGGTTAATTTAATAAATTATTCAATAATACTAAAATTATGACAAATAAAAAATATATGTTCATAAATTTTGTTTATTAATTTTTGATAAGTAATTGGAAAAAATAAATGTACCACAGAATTTAGTCTGTAATCTCTTGATAATCAAAGCATCACAGACTAAAGTCTGTGGTATAATATTATCAATTAATTATTTACTTTTACTTACTTAAAATAATTTAAGATTAAACTAAGGCGTAACTTACATTATTTAGATATTTTCGCCTGTATTTTATTAGCTTTTGCCTTTTCCTAAAAATAAATACTTTTATAGGTCATGAATTAGATTATTTCTCTATAATTACAAATTCTGTTCTTCTATTTTTTCTATTCTGTTCCTCAGTACATGGCTCACATTTTTCTACAGGTTTTTCATTACCTACGCCTATTATAGATATAATACGGTATTTAGGTAATCCTTTTTTTGTAAGGTAATGTTGGGCTGTATTTGCACGTTTTTGAGAAAGCAATAAATTATTTTCTTTACTTCCACTACTGTCTGTATGCCCGACAATAGAGATTTTAAGGCTTTTATATTTTTGCAATAATTCATACACTTCATCGAGATGCTTAATAAAATCGGCATCAAAATCAGTTTTACCAGACGAATAATAGAGTGGTGCAATGCTAAAATTTTCAGGAACAACTGTGTATGTAACAGCACGCATTGGCAAAATATTTTCTACCATCACACCTGTTTGCATACCTTTGGGCAAAATATGTACATAATTATCTAATTGATATTTGTCTTTAATACTTTCTAACACATAACTGTGTGTAGTATCAACTTCAAACATCGCAATTCCGTTTTCGTCTGTAATTTTCTCACTTAGCTCTTGTGTTTGTATATTTTTGAGAATAACAATGGCGTTAGCAATATTTTTTTTACTATCTCTATCTTTTACTACTGCCTTGATAATGAAGTCTTTAGAAACAGTTTTTACCATTCTTGTTAGTGGAATATTGATTTCTATTTTCTCAGAATTATGGCGTTTTGCAGTTGAGATATTTTGTTGAATACTACTTTCGTAGCCTTCTTTTGAAACCATTAATAAGTAAGATTTGCCTTGTTCTAATATGAATTTATAGTTACCATTTTTATCTGTACGTTGTTCTACCGTTTTATTACTTTCTGTTTCTTTGAGTATTAGTTTGGCATCAGAAATAGCTAAAATGTTGGATTCCAAAGAGTTAGATGTTTCTATAATCGACACATCTAAGGTTACTGTATAAACCACAGGTCGCATATTTACATCAATACTTAATGGTGCAGGCGTTGTGAGCCCGTATGTAGAAAATTGGTAATCTAAGGAACTATGATAACCAATGCGGCTCGATGAAATTTGAAATTTATTGTCATTGCTTATCACAAATTTATAAAACCCTTTGTTGTCTGCAAATGCAACTTGAATATCATCATTATTATAATCTCTGATTTTTACCATAGCACGTTTGACGGGTTGGTTGCTTACACTATCTAAAATTTGCCCACTAATAGGAATATTCATGATTCCAAACACGTTTTCGCCTCCGTCTGTAATGTTTCGGGAGATATTTAGCAGCTTTACAGTCATTTTATAAATATCAAAACTGCCTTCGCCCCCATCACGATTAGAGGAAAGATAGCAAATTCTTTTAGGCTCATTAACAATAAAACTAATATCATCTTTTGGCGAATTTGTTGGAATCCCCATATTAACCACTTTTACAAATTCTTCCCCATTCCAAATGGCTTCATAAATATCATAACCACCAAAACCACCTTCACGATTAGAAGCAAAATATAAAGTTCCGTCTTCATGAATGAAAGGATACATTTCATTGGCTGCTGAATTAATTTTACTACCTAAATTTACAGGTTTTGTCCAAATTCCTGCCGAGTCTTTGGTAGAAATATAAACATCTGAACCACCAAAACCACCTTCCATATCAGAAACAAAATACAAAGTTTTTCCATCATCAGTAATGGTTGGGTGTGCCTCTGAATAATTTAAAGTATCTAAGGGAAAAATAGGGGAGAGGTTAAACCAAACTTGCCCATTTGATGTGGCTTGATATAAACCCACTCTTTCTGGCTCAGATTTCCTAAAAAAATTCCCGAAAGTAGTTTTTTTGTGTAAACTGCGAGTAAATATAATTTTTTCAGTATTAGGAATAGCCGTAACAATGCCTGAATTAAAATGCCAAGACTCACTTGTAGCAGTTTGTATTTGTTGTGTTTGATTTATGCTATCAGGGTGTGGAATATAGTAAGGTGAAATATCTGGATTTTTTGACCATCTCAATTTCTCATGCTTAAAATCAGCTACCGACTTGATAACTGAATACAATAAAGTTTGCTTATAAAATGTTGGAGCAATTTCTGCATATTTTGTATTGAACTTAACAGGCTCTATTTCAAAACGTACAGTGTCTTTATTATTTTCAAAATCAATAATTGTTTCCTTTTTTTGTGCTTTTTTTTTATTTTTTTTGCCATTTTCTTGTGCAAAAAGTGTAGTTGATGCCAACATACAACACAAAAGTAATAAATAAGTAGTTTGGTTTCTCATTTTAGGTCAATCTGTTTTTTACGCACAATAATTGTTAATCAAATTTTGTGCTAATTTATTTTTGCAAAGATAGCAATATTCCGCTTGTCTTAATATAATGATTAAAATTCTATATAAAAACTAAGTTTTAAAACTGTTTTGTGTGAATCTATTGTAGATTTTACAAACTTATTGAGTTAAATTTATTTATTCTATTTGAAAAATAGACTTTTTTAAAATAAAATTAAACAATAATGCAATAAGTTTATTATATTCATACAAAAACAATGGTATTTTTATTTATTCAAATATAAGATTGTATGTTTCTATTAAAATTTGATTTATAAAAATATATTTGTAGCATTGTTATCATTATTTCAATAAGCTAACTCAATGAGATTTTTTACTTTCAACCTATTTTTTTTATTAAATACCCTAAATGTTTTTGCTCAATCCAATAATAGTGATTCGATTTCTAAAACTGAAGTAATTACAAATTGTTACAATCCACTTTATAATACTTGGTGGGCATACACAATTTATATAATTTTGGCTATTTTGGCTATTTTTGGATTCCTAAAATGGAATAAAAGGCAATCTGAAAAAGAAAAACTACAATTAGAAAATATTATAGCAGAACAGAAAAAGGAATTGCTATTCCAATCTGAAAATTTTAAGCAACAAAATGAAGAAATTATCACGCAATCCGAACACCTAAAAAATGCAAGTTTAGAAATCCAAACAGCATATAAAGATATTCAAACTCTTAGCGAAATAGGTCAAAAAATTACGTCTTCTTTGGATATTAACGCCATTTTAGAAATTGTTTATGCTAATGTAAATGAATTAATGACTGCCGAAGTGTTTGGAATAGGTTTGTATAACGA
>JAYTNF010000192.1:0-7751 GCA_043748455.1 Cytophagales bacterium | reverse complement strand
GTTTTGGGATAACCAAAACTAACAGTTCTTAGAGAACTGTTAGTTCTATGCTATTTTTTTGAAATTAAAATCCCAAAACCACTTTCCGATGTGTATATTACTTATTTATTTTTACGCTTTGCTTAGAATGACAAATAACAAGTATTATTTCGTTATTAAACTACCTACTTTTATATGATTGTCAAGGTGCAAAAGCACCATTGCCAACGTATAAAAGGCATTACAATTTATCCACCAAATAAGCAATTTGAACAACGGGCAAATAAATAAAAGAGCCAAACATCATCATTAAAGCTGCTTTATTTGTACCTGTTTTCATGAGATAAAAAGTTTGTGCCAAAAATAATAGACCAAAACAAGTGGCAATAATAGCGGAAGTATAACCCGCAATACCAAATTGGGAAGGAAGTAAACCTAATGGAATAAGAAATAGCGTATAAATCATGATTTGAAATGCAGTATTTATATTTTTATCACCTGGTAACATTTTAAAACCTGCATTGGTATAATCGTCATGTGCAACCCACGCAATAGCCCAAAAATGTGGAAATTGCCAAATAAATTGTATGCCAAAAATAATTAATGCCTCCAAACCTACATAACCTTGCATGGCTGCCCAACCAATTAATGGCGGCAAAGCACCTGGAAATGCACCAATTAATACACAAAAGGGCGAAATTCGTTTCATAGGTGTATAAACAAAAGCATAAAGTACTAATGAAAATACAGATAACGCCGCCGAAATTACATTAACAAAAACAGCCAACAAAATAGTTCCAGCAATTCCTAAAACAATGGCAAATATGGTGGCTTCTTGTGATGATAATGCACCTGTTGCCAAAGGACGAATGGCGGTACGTTTCATGAGTTTGTCATACTCTTTTTCTATAATTTGGTTAATAGTATTTGCTGAACCCGTAATTAAAAAACTACCAACACAAAGCCATAATAACCGCCACATATCAACATTTATGTCATTTGGGGTGGCTAAGGCAAAGCCAAAAGCACCTGAAAAAACTACTAACATAGTCAGTCTAAATTTCAGCATCACGCCAAATTGTCGCAATTTGAAAACGAAAGAAGGAGAAGTTTGTATAAGATTATTTGAAATATTGTCCGAGATATTATTAGGTATTTTACCTGAAATATCGTTTGCGATGTTGTCCATGCTGATAAAACTATTTTTGCGGTGCAATGTTAGGTAATTTTAATTAATTTTTTTTACTAATCCGTTTAATTAATTGTCATCTTTTTTGACAATAATGGTTCTAATGAATAATCTTTCTCTTGCATTATAAGCATTTGATATTACGGTTATGATTTTGGTTTGCTGTCCAATTTTGCCTTTTGTATCAAATTTTACGCTGATTTCGCCTTTTGCACCTGGTGCAATTTCTTTTTTTGTCCACAAAGTGGCTGTGCAGCCGCAAGTTGTCAAGACATTTGAGATGGTAAATGGGGTTTTGCCAATATTTTCAAATTTAAAAGTGTGTTCTATTTTTTCGCCTTCTTTGATAGTTCCAAAATCATGTGTTGATTCTTGGAATTTGATTTGTGCAAGAGAATCTCTAAGAACATTGTTTTTTATCGTATTTTTTGTGCCTTTTTGTGTATTATTTTGTGTGCTATCTTGTGCGAAAAGGGAATTATTGCATAAGAAAACAGCAAAAATTAGAATAAGTTTTACAATATTTTGCATAAAAATTTTAGATTTGTTTACAAAGATAGATAATTATCTGCAAAGTTTCACAATTTTAGAAAGAAGTACTTTAAAAGTGTTAATAAACCTATTAATCCTGTATGGTTAACCAATAAATTAATACAACATTTGGGTTTTATTAGTATTTTTGCGTTTCAAAAATCATAAATTTAGGACATGAAAACTCTTTTAATATGTTATTATCTATTATTATGCGGTATTTTTATACAAGCACAACCAATAAATATACTTAAACAAACAGATAAAAAAGCTGCTATTGACAGTCTTTGTATTTTGCTAAATACTTATTATGTTTCTGCCGAAAAAGCTACACAAATCACAAATATATTGCAGACAAATTTTAAAAATGGTAATTACGATAAATTAACTAATCCTAATTTATTTACAGACTCTATTAATGAAACTATGCGTTTAATAAGTAAAGACAAGCACTTAAATCTAGCCTTTGACCCTGAAGGAATTAAGGCTCAGTTAAAAGCAGAAATGAGTGTAGTTGCCGCTAATGAATCTGAAAATTTGCAAAAATATCTATCTCAAATCAAACGACAAAGCTATGGTTTTAAGGAAATAAAAATGTTAGAAGGTAATGTAGGTTATTTACGAATTGACAACTTTTTTTCGCCTAATTATGCAGCAGAAGTTGCTATTGCAGCACTTAACTTTTTGTCGAGTAGTGAGGCTATTATTTTTGATATGCGATATAATAAAGGTGGTGATGCAGCCATGATTCAAGTCATTATCAGTCAGTTATATAAAAAAGATACCACAATTCACTTAAATAGTTTCTATCACCGAGCAACAAACACAACTTCTGAAATGTTTACAGTTCCCAATTTAAAAGGGAATAAAATGCCTGATATTCCTGTGTATGTTTTGACAAGTAAAGAAACTTTTTCTGCCGCAGAAGCATTGGCATACGATTTACAAAGTTTGAAAAGAGCAACCATTATTGGTGAAGTAACAGCAGGTGGAGCAAATGCAGGAAATACAGCTATTGTTACAGAATTTTTTACATTATTTTTGCCAAGTGAAAAGACAATAAATCCGATTACCAAAACAAATTGGGAGGTTGTTGGCGTAGTTCCAGATTTGATAACAACAGCAACTAATGCTTTGGAAAAAGCTCACCTAATTGCATTAGAAAATTTAGTAAAATTAGAGAAAAATACAGAAAATAATGATACAAATAATGATAAAAAAAGTAAAAAAGAGCTATATCAATGGACATTAGAAGTTATTAAGGCAAGGCAAAATCCTATACAAATACCTATCGAGAAACTCAAATCTTTTGTTGGGGTTTATGGAGTTAGAACTTTGAGTATAGAGAATAATGTTTTATATTATCAAAGAGCAGGAAAGCCTAAAATTAAACTTATTCCTTTGAGTGAAAACACCTTTGTTTTATTAACAACACCAGATATAAAGATTAAAATAATTAGTAAAAACAATAAAATTTCAGCTATTTCAATGACCTATCAAGATGGTGGAGAAGATAATTACGAAAAGAATTAGCAATGATTTTAAACATAACTAAATTAAATTTTCACGTCAATTTGACATCTTTTTTTGTTGTTTTCTAAACTTTTTAATAGATATTTGCGTTAATCTGTCAAAATGACACTACTATTTTATTACAAAACTTACTAAATTAGATTTTATGCAAATGGACTATTATTTGTTTGTGGTCAATACGCACAAGCATATAACATAGATATATGCTAATATTTTTTTAAAATCCCTAAATTTCTATAACATTGATAGATATTCAAGCCATAAAACAACGATTTGGTATTGTTGGCAATTCACCAACACTAAATCATGCAGTACAAGTTGCAACACAGGTTGCAGCTACTGACATGACTGTGCTTATTACAGGTGAAAGTGGTAGTGGTAAAGAATCTTTTTCTAAGATTATTCACCAACTTAGTAGCCGCAAACACAATACATTTATTGCCATAAATTGCGGTGCATTACCTTCTGGCACAATTTATTCAGAATTATTTGGACATGAAAAAGGTGCTTTTACGGGTTCGACTGATGCCCGAAAAGGTTATTTTGAGACTGCAGACGGCGGCACAATTTTCTTAGATGAAATTGCAGAAATGCCATCAGATACTCAAGCCATGTTGCTAAGGGTTTTAGAAAATGGCGAATTTATCCGCATGGGTTCTTCAAAATCTCAAAAAACAAATGTACGGGTTGTGGCTGCAACACACGTTAATTTATGGAAAGCCGTTGAGAATCGTAGATTTCGTGAAGATTTATACTTTCGGTTAAGCACAGTTCCTATTACCATTCCGCCTTTGCGTGAACGTGGGGCAGATATGGAATTATTGTTTCGTAAATTTGCAACAGACCATGCCGAAAAATACATGATGAAAAGCATTAGTTTAGACGAAAGTGCAAAACAAATTTTACAGAAATTTAGATTCCCAGGTAACATTAGGCAACTCAAAAATTTGGCTGAACAGATTTCAGTGTTGGAAATGGAAAGAGTAATTACAGGTGAAACT
The DNA here is from genome assembly GCA_043748455.1 of Cytophagales bacterium. Taxonomy (GTDB): domain Bacteria; phylum Bacteroidota; class Bacteroidia; order Cytophagales; family Thermoflexibacteraceae; genus JAAFKA01. The sequence continues at coordinate 3,518 of JAYTNF010000192.1, read as the reverse complement.
TTGGCAAAATACCTTCCGCATGATGCCATGATGAGTAGTAGTGCTTTGACTTTGCAAAATAATAATAATCAGGATAATTATTCAGAAAGAGATATTCTTTATAAAATTATGTTTGACCTTAAACGTGATGTTACAGAGCTAAAAAAATTGGTGCTAAATATTTTGCAAAACGATATGTCAGGCAATGTAATATTACAACAAAATAAGCATCTTTTTCAAGATGATTTGCAACATAACGAAACAAATGGACAAAATGCTTACACTTCTTTAATGTTGCCAGCAGCAAAACCGACAAATATTGAGCCAACTTTTGTTCATGTAAACCATGAAAATAACGAAAAAACGGAAGATATTTCTCACGAAATAGAGGACACACTTTCTTTGGAAAAAAAAGAAAAAGAAATGATTATTAGAGCATTGAAAAAAAACCATGATAAACGAAAATACGCTGCTCAAGATTTAGGCATTTCAGAAAGAACTTTATATCGCAAAATTAAGCAATATAATATTGAAGAAGAATAAAGATATATCATGCTTTTTGCTAAAACACATGATAAAACTATATTTTTTCAGTTTTATCATAGTAACTTCAAACCTTTTTGTTAGTTTTGCAGTATTAACTCCAATAAATTACACGCAAAATGGCAACAATCACAAGTGAAAAAATACATGTAAATGGAACTGCAAAACTTGCTAACACCAAAGCAATTCCTCGCAAAACAGCACAAGATTTATACGAATCTCCAGATTTTTATCAAATTGACGATTTGTTAAACGAAGAGCAATTAATGATTCGTGGTGCAGTAAGAGATTTTGTAAAGAAAGAAATTTCTCCAATCATTGAGCATTGTGCAGAACACAACATTTTTCCAAGTCATATTGTTAAAAAATTTGGTGAAATTGGTGCTTTTGGTCCCACAATTCCTGTTGAATATGGTGGTGGAGGTCTTGATTATATTTCTTATGGAATTATTATGCAAGAAATTGAAAGAGGAGATTCAGGCATGAGGTCAACCGCATCTGTACAAGGCTCATTAGTAATGTATCCAATTTACAAATTTGGTTCAGAGGCACAACGCAAAAAATATTTGCCAAAATTAGCATCAGGCGAAATGTTAGGCTGTTTTGGTTTAACAGAACCAAATCATGGCTCAAATCCATCAGGTATGGAAACACATTTTAAAGATATGGGAGACCATTATTTATTAAACGGTGCAAAAATGTGGATTTCAAACTCACCAGAAGCAGATATTGCAGTAGTTTGGGCAAAAGATGAAAATGGTCGTATTCATGGTTTAATTGTAGAAAGAGGCATGGAAGGGTTTTCTACGCCGACTACACATGGAAAATGGTCGTTACGTGCAAGTTGCACAGGCGAATTAGTTTTTGATAACGTAAAAGTGCCAAAAGAAAACTTATTACCAAATAAATCTGGTTTAGGTGCACCAATGATGTGCTTAGATTCTGCACGTTTTGGTATCTCTTGGGGTGCTATTGGTGCTGCAATGGATTGTTATGATACTGCACGCCGTTATACAATAGAAAGAATACAGTTTGGAAAACCTTTGGCATCATTCCAATTAGTGCAGAAAAAATTAGCCGAAATGCTAACAGAAATTACAAAAGCACAATTAGTTTGTTGGAGATTAGGCAATTTAATGAATCAAGGCAAGGCAACTACTGCACAAATTTCATTAGCAAAACGCAACAGTGTTGATATTTCTATCAATATTGCTCGTGAAGCACGCCAAATGTTAGGTGGAATGGGAATTACAGGCGAATATCCAATTATGCGACATAGCATGAATTTAGAATCTGTTTTGACCTATGAAGGCACACATGATATTCATTTGTTGATTTTAGGTAAAGAAATTACAGGAATTCAGGCTTTTGTATAGTTTTTAAAAGAAGAAATTGGAAAGTAGAAAAATTTTCCAATTTCTTTTAAAATTAATTTGAGTTAATTATTATTTTATTTGCAATGTTATTGCGTATAAATTTATAAAACATAAATAAAATAGATTAATTAAGTAATATCGCAATTCTGTTACAAGTAATTTATCCAAAAATATAACATAAACCGCAGCTACCAAAAATATCTTTTACAAAACCTTCATCAACATTCTCACACTAAACACAATAACCCAAAACCTGAATATTAATTAAATATTTCATACCATATATTCTTTAAAATCTTCCAAAGGTTCATTAAAATCATCTGCCATATATAAAACAGACTCATCTCTGTTGTCATTGTATTGCTGTTTTGTTATGCTACAATATGTAAATATTTATAAAAGGTAAGTAGAATATCAAAAAAATATTTTATTCTATAAAACTATTGCCAGCCAACAGCAAAAAACTACAAAACCTTCATCAACCTTCTCTAAACAACGGAAAAGTATTTATGAAAAAGGTAATTTTCTCAACACAAAAGTTAAATTTACCACAAAAGCCCATAAAAAGCACCTTAGCCTAAATTACGCACTTTCGCCCCTTTTTCATAAATACAATTTTGTGTGCCGTTTTTCATTTACTGCGTTATTATTGCTCGTATTTGTTCGCAAAATTGAATAAAGTGCTGAAAAGATGTAATGTGATTTGTTTTTTGATTTCGCAACATCAATTCACGCAAAAAGTATTCTTCTGTAACACTTTGAGGATTTTGCTTGCTATAAGTTACATTTCTTTCCGCCAAAAGTTCTTGTAAATAACTTGAATGAAAAACAGAGGTTGAACCTTCAAAATCAGGTAATTTTCCCATAAATTCGGGGTCATCTTTTTTGACATTGTAAAAATCTACACATTCTCTTACAAAATCACTACTTGGATTTTTTTTGAAAATCTTAGGATTTGCCAAGAACCAAGTTTCTAAACATTTGTTCTGCACAATTATTTTAAATTCTGTTTTGACATTTAGACTAATATTTTCATTTAACATAAAATCCAAAATTTCTTGTTTACAAGCCTCGATATTCTGCTCATCAGCATCGAGACAAATAACAAAATAGTCATAATTTCCTGCATTATTGATGTCAATAACACAGTTTCGTAAATGATTATCAAGCAATGATGGAAAACCGTTACCACTAAAAATAAAATAATTATTTTTAGTAACAGCATTAAAAGTTTTCACTTTTTGCAATTCAGGAATAAGATGAGATAACCATTTAGGGTAAACTTTCATCTCTGTTCGTTTGCCTTCTACTAAGAAATAAATATTCATATTTGTTCTTGTCCTGTTTGATATTCTTCTAATTGAAGTAATTGCATAAAAGCACTATGTTTTGAACTTCCAATATTGAATTTGTCAATATTATGTGTTTTGATAATACCTGCGTTGCGTGTTACCAATTTCCAATTATTGAAGCTAATTGCATCAATAATATAAGGGTGATGACTTGTCAAAATAAATTGTAATTGCCTTCTTGATGCCAAAATATCATTGGTGATTTCATTGATACAATTAATGCCTAAACTATTTTCAAATTCGTCAATGAGAAAAACAGTTCCTTCGG
>JAYTNF010000191.1:0-7023 GCA_043748455.1 Cytophagales bacterium | reverse complement strand
GTTTTGGGATAACCAAAACTAACAGTTCTTAGAGAACTGTTAGTTCTATGCTATTTTTTTGAAATTAAAATCCCAAAACCACTTTCCGATGTGTATATTGACTATTTATTTGTTTGTTTTGTCATTCTGAGTTTGCTCAGAATGACAAAACTTAAATATTCCTTATAAAATTTGAGAAACTTAGAACTTAGAACTCAAAATTTAAAATTCTTCTCCCTACATTTTCACCAATTTCTTCACCAATTTTCCTTTTTCAGTTTGTAGGTAAACAAAGTAAATTCCATTTGCAAAACTCTGTAAATCAAGGGTTTGTGACAAATTAGTTTCATTTTTATCGACAACAGTTTGGAAAACTATTTGCCCTAATAAATTGCTAATTGATAGTTTCACTTCTCCAAAATAATCATTGCTAGCTTGCAAAACACAAGTATTTTGGGCAGGATTTGGAATTAAAGTGGTATATTTTTGCAATAATTCGTCTTCAATACCTGTAATTGTATGTTTGAAAGCTGGGGAAATTACTGTTACACCAAATTTCTTAATTTCTACGGTATAAGTTCCGTTAGTTTTGGCAATAAAACTTTGAGAAGTTGCACCCAAAATGGCTTGTCCATTCAAAAACCATTGGTAACTATCTGCTTCACCAACCATTAAGGTATCTCCTTTTGTCGTAATTTCTACTTTTGGTGTTGCTACTTTTATGATTTTCACTTTGCTTGCCGAAATGGTATTGCACAAACTTACAGACCATTCATAAATGTTTTCGCCTAAACCTATCTTTTTGACTGTCGTTTTTGGGTTACTTGCATTTGTAAATACGCCTGTGCCTTGCACCACTTTCCAAATTCCTGTGCCTTTTTCGACAAGATTTGCAGATAAAACTAAGGAATCACTTGCGGTTATTTTGTCTGTTCCTGCTTGTGAACTTGTGGACTGTGGTTTGTTATTGCACAAAAAAATTGTTGCCAAATCTGCTGCATTGTTTAAATCAGAAACCAAATCTCCAACTGTTAAATTCGTTTCATTGGTAATAATTGGGCTGTTAAAGTCAAAATAAATGCCTGCTTTGTTCTTTATTTTTGTGCCTTTGGCATTATTTGGAATTTGTGCAATTTTGAATTTCACAAAACCATTGCTACCTAAATCATTTTGTTTTTGGGCTGGTAAATTAATTTTGTCAAAAGTCCACGTAATTATTGGATTATTTTTTCCACTAACTGTATAAGTGTAATTATGCGAAGATGCACCCACTTGCAAACTTGCAATGTCTAATGCAGTGCTTAATGTATCACGAATAATAACCGTATAAGCTGTATCTGAACCTGTATTTTGAAAACGAACTTGAAATTCCAATTCATCAGCATCACGCACAATATTGCTTGTGCCAACACCTGCGGGAATAACCTGCTTATCATTTGGGTCATAACTATCAATAATTGGCATACAAGAAGTAGCAATTTCCTCACCACTTGCATTAATATTGATAGGTAATTGCACCGAAGGCGGAGACAAAATGGCATTAAAAGCAACCACACCACCACATCTTTCTATGGTTGTCAAAGCATATTGTCCTACGGGGTGATTAGGAGTTTGGTCGGCTTCAAGTCTTATGGTATTTCCTTTTGCTAAGATTTCAAAGCTATAATTTTCGCCTTTTCCTAATTTTAATTTGCCTTGTTGTTTCAAAACTCCGTTTAAAAACAGTCGCCAAACTGTACTATCACGCATTGCCTCACCTGTATTAATGACAGAAAGTTTTGCATTATTTCCGCCTACACATTGCGAAAAAGCCTGTAAATCTGCTTTGTCCCAATTTGGATTATTGGCAACGCAGCTACTTTTAGGGCTAATAATTGCCTTTGTGCATTGCGTTAAACCTCTGATGCTTTCATTGCCACAAACCACTGAATCTGTAATGACAATTTGCCCTGTTTGTCCTGCTTCTAACCTACCCAAATTATAAGTAATCACACTATCTTGCAAACTTGTCCAAACCGTAGAACTGCAAATAGGCACTACATATTTTGGATAAATGACTTTCAACTGCACATTATCGGCTGCCAAATACCCTTCATTAGCATATTTTACAGTAGTAAAGTTGCGAAAACAACGGCGGCGGCGGTTGGAAGCAATATCAACGCTAAGATTAGCACAATTAGGTGCTTTCAAACCAAAATTTACATCAAGTTTAATATTTCCCAAACTTGTAAAGCTAACTGTTTGAGAATTTGGGTTACAAACAGAAGTGATTATATTTTTTTTGCTTGTAGATATAATAGGTGTTACTGTATAAGTGCCTATATCGTCCAAATATAAAGTATAATTTCCTTTGTCATCTGTAAAAGTATTGTAATTGCCTGGTGTAGCACGCACTAAAATATTTTTTAATCCTGTTTCGTTAGGGTTAAGTTGGCAATTTGTATTGAGGTCGTTATAGATGTTGCCTGTGATGCGGTTTATTATAACCTTGCGATTTATTGATAACTTAAGTATCCAATAATCTCGATACCCTCTGTTCTCTTCTGACTTTAGTCCTCCAGTGCCTATATCTGCAGGCATAGATAATATAATTTCATCTTTCCCAGCATAATTTAACATCGTATCATAATATTTAAAAAGAGGTGGGTTTATTAGGTTAATTACTTCATACCAGAGAATATTACCATGTGTATCTACATTGAATATGGAGTATTTGCTTTTAACATTTGCATCACCATTCCTACCATCGTTTCCATCACTAATACCAAGTATTATTGTATTATTTTCTAAAAGGAGAAGGCTAGTTGGTAAATTACTATAGAAGAGAGGTGGAATAGGTATTTTTTTCTCCCACAACAAATCTCCATTGTTATTAGTTTTAGTAAAAAGAAAGTCAGATGTATAACGACTATCACCCAATAAAAATATATTGTTATCATTATCCAAAATCATATTTGAAATATGATGAGAATTTTCTAATGATTTACTCCAAATTATTGTTCCTATTTTATTTATTTTAAACAACCAACCACCAGAAGTGTTTGTATCACCAGTTCTTCCACCTGCATTTCCTGTAAGTAAAAACCCATCTTCTACTTCAATCATTGCACTAAGTATGTCAGCAACTCCTGTGCCAAATGTCTTATCCCATAACTTATTGCCTACACTATCCACTCTTACAACCCAATAATCAGTGTTGTCGTACCAACTGATAAAGTTGTCAGTGGGCTTATTATCTTGTGTTTTTGTACCACCTATGCCAGAAATCGAAGTACCACCTAATAAAAAGCCTCCATCTTTACAAACTACCAAACTTGACAAGTCCTCATTCATATTACCTCCATATGTTCTGTCCCAGATTTTATTCCCATTTTTATCAATCTTAATTAACCAGTAATCATAAAAAGGACAGGGACCATTAGGACAAACTCCAAAAGACTGTTGTGTTTTATCACCACCTATATCTGAGTTAGAGTTTGCACCAATAATATAACCTCCATCTTTGGTTTGTTTTATTATTGGTGCAAAATCATAGGCTTTACCACCAATTGTCCTATCCCATTCCTTGTTACCTTTTTTGTCTATTTTCACTAACCATATATCTGCTTCTCTTATACTGCTTTGGCTCTTATCACCACCTTGAGGAGAACTAGAAAAACCACTGATAATAAATCCCCCATCATCTGTTTTAAGAACACTTTTAACAATATCATCATATATACCACCAAAAGTTCTATCCCAAATTTTTACCAAATTATTTCCTTCAATAGTTGGCACATTCTGCCCATAACTCTTTCCCACCACCATTCCCCAACAAACCAGCACCATTAACACCATTCTTTGTATATTTTTCATAGTTTTTTAGTTTAAATACCTGCAAAAGTAGGGAAAAGCAAATTAGCTATGCAAGTTTTAGAGAATAAAAACAAAAATAGCAAGTTTAATTAGGTAAATATCTTCCCAAATATTAACCATACATATAAGATTAGACCCATAATTTTGCTTGCTATTGGCTTTTTAGTGTTTTTATTTATACTTTTGCTCTATAAATGAGTGATACATTAACTTTCTAATTTTATTGCCTTATGCCAAAATTTATATATTTGTTGTGCATTTTGCTAACACATTTTTCATTAGCCAAAACTCATGCACAAACACCCATACAAGAGCCTATAAAAGTTGGGGAAAAGGTTGTTTTACAAAATCAAAGTCGTTTGCAGTGCATTGATTTTGCCATTTCTAAGTCAATTACTCTTGCTAATGCCAATATTGATAAACAAATTGCAACCGCAAAAATTAATGAACAGAAAGCCGCTGCCTTGCCACAAATTCATGGGAATGTTAGCGTAATAGATAACTTTGTGATACCAAAAACATTTTTTAATGCCCAGCAATTTAATCCAAATTTGCCAGCAGATGCCTTAACTGCTGCCACTTTACAAGCACAATATGGCAGCCAAGCAACAATTTCTCTAACCCAAGCTCTTTTTAATCCTTCTCATTCCTTAGGCTCAAAGGCTTCAAAAATTTATACAGAATTAGCAGAAAAGAAAACTAAACAAACTGAAAATGAGATTTATTACACCATTTCTAAAGCCTATTATACGGTTTTAGTGAATGAAGAAAGGCTAAAAATTGTTTTAGAAAATCTCAAAAATATGGAGAAATTGCTACAAACAACAAAAGCTATGTTTGAGAATGGCACTATTGAAAAATTAGATGTTAGTAAAATTGAAGTTCGTTTGGCAAATTTACGGACAGAGTTTGACAAATTAACACAACTTGCTGAATTGGCTAAATCCTTATTAAAATTTCAAATGGGTTTGTCCCAAGATGATGAAATTACATTAAGTGAAAATATCAGCAACCTAAATTTTCAAATAGCAAATATTCCAAATAATGATAATAATAGCAGTAGCTACACTAATAATCAGTCATTTGATTATAATTTACGTAATGAATTTACAACATTACAAAGTCAAAAAGATTTACAAAATTTAGCTGTTCAGAGCCATTCAAAAAAATATTTACCTACTGCCTATTTATTTGCCAATGGTGGTGCAAATACTGGAAGTCTAAATTTTGGAAATTTATTTGTGCCAACAAATTGGTATAGCTTTTTTTCGGTAGGTATCAATATAAATATTCCTATTTTTGATGGTTTTCAAAAACTGCATCTCGGACAACAGAACAAATTAACTTTACAAAAAACTGAAAATTCATTGCACGAACTCAAAAGATTTATAGATTTTCAACAAAAACAAGCACACACAACACTAAAAAATGCACTATCTACACTAAAAAATCAACAACTTAATAAGGAATTAGCCCTTGAAGTGCTACAAATTACTAAAATAAAATATACTGAAGGTGTTGGGACAAATTCGGAAGTTTTAGCAGCTGATACTGCCCATAAAGAAACAGAGACTAATTATTTCTCGGCATTGTATGAGGTTTTAATGGCTAAAATAGAGGTTGATAAATCATTAGGCAATAGAAATTAAGAACTTTTGCAACAAAATAATTATTATTCAATATATGCAAAAGTCATAAATAAATTCTAACTTTACATAAACAACGTAGCATAGACTTTAGTCTGTGCCTAATCAATCAAGCATAGACTAAAATCTATGCTACACTCTAAATTACTTTAAATTTATGCAAAAAAAACTACACAAACTTCGCAACATTTGGGTTGCGATGTTTACAGTATTAGCAATTTTTGGCTGCTGGTCGGCACAAGCACAAGTACTCTTAACAGAGGAATTTAATTATGGTGGAACAGCAGGCACTGTGGTAGCCATAAGTGGAGGCAATTGGACAGCACATAGTGGTACAACAAATTTGATTACTTATGGTACAACAAGTCTAACTTTTCCCACTTTTCCAAGCAATGGAGGTAATGCAGGTATTAGTGCCACTGGTGAAGATATTAACCGTACTTTCACTGCACAATCAACAGGCCTAGTGTATGCTTCATTTTTGTTAAATGTATCAACAGTAGGAACTGCAGATTATCTTTTCAATTTTGGGCCAGCCATTATGACTACTACTTTTGCAGCTCGTACCTTTATTCGTTCATCAGGTGCAGGTTTTAATATTGGAATAGCTAAAACTGGATCCTCACCTAATTATGGAGCAACAGTTTATAATCTTGGCACACCCTATTTAGTAGTTGTGAAATATGAAAATGTTGCTGCTTTAACAACAGATGATATATCAAGTGTGTATATTTTCAATGCAGTACCACCAACGGTTGAACCTGTGCCTACAGCCACCCACTTCGCAGGCACAGATTTGGTAACAGTAGGCTCAATTGCTATTCGTCAAGGTACAAATTCCCCAGTAGCTACCATAGATTACATTCGTGTTGGCACAACGTGGGCAAGTGTAACAGATGGCACTCCTGACGTTGCTATCTCATCTCCTGCCCAAACAACCGCAGGAAATATATCACCAAGTGCAACAAACCAAATTTTATCGGCTTTTCAGTTGGGTATTACCACCACAACAGCAAATCTAACAGGTTTGACCGTAACCACAGCAGGAACATACGCAGCTGCAGATTTAACAAACTTAAAAGTTCGTTATTCTACTGATAATATTCTTGATGGTGGAGATGCAACTTTATCTACAAAAACAACAGGTCTAGATGCAGGTTTGCAAGTTTTCCCAAGTTTTACGCTACAAAATATTCCTATTGGAACGGGTTATATTTTTGTAACCGCAGACATGGCATCAGGTGCAACTGGAGCCAATACTATTTCTGTTGCTGCAATTGCACCCACAAATATTACCTTTACTTTGGGTAATAAATCTGGTGCAGCAACTGCAGGTGGTTTGCAAACTATTGCTACCCCAACTACTAACATCACCTCTTTCACCCCAACTTCAGGTGGAGTTGACCAAACTGTAACCATCACAGGCACAAACTTTACAGGTGCCACTGCCGTAACCATCGGTGGTGTGGCTGCCAATAGTTTTGTAGTGGTCAATGCAACGACCATAACTGCCGTTACCAATAGTGGTTTTTCAACAGGAGTC
>JAYTNF010000190.1:0-1725 GCA_043748455.1 Cytophagales bacterium | reverse complement strand
TGGTTTGAATAAACAGGGCATTGTAAATTTGCTAAAACGCAATGGGGAAATGTATGCAGGTTTTCCTGTTTCGGTGGGAATAAACTTATCTGCTAACTTTTTTGTGCAGCAAAACCCTGATTTTCAACTTACTACAATTCATGTGCTAACAATAGAAGGCGAAATTATTAAACTCAATTTATCAGGAAAAGTAATTGGACGTGAAAGTTTGGAAAGACCAAATACACAATCTATTTTCAAATTATTGCCCGATGTTGCCACAGAAAGTGATTATATTTTTAGTCGTCAAGATAATACATTTTTGACTATTTTTAACAAAAACCTTACACCACTATTTACTAAAAATTTTAGTCAAGATTTGATAGAAAATGCTGCAACAAAAGAGGATAAAACAGCTAATAAAATTATAAAAAATAACCAAATAACCTCAGAAAAACTTGTTCAGTATTTTAATTTTGGTGCAAATACAGAAATTATTGCTGTTACAGACCCAGAAACTCAAAAAGTTTATTTGCATTATTTGAACGGAGATTTGCTTTGTGAACCTTTGGAAAGTGAACAGGAAATTAGCCTTTTTTTCAATGAAATAAAAAATGAATATTTGATTTATACAGTTTTTGGTAATAGAGTTTCTGCAAAAAGAATTACAAAAATATAACATTTTGCGAGTATTATGGTTTTATTGTAGCTGTTTTATACGATTGTCAAGGCTTAGGCAGCCCCGTACAAAAGCACCATTGCCAACGTATAAAAGGCAATACTTAAAATTACTCTAAATAAATTTTACACTATCATGAAAACTAAAATCACTCTTTCAGAAATAGATATAGACAGAATTATAGAAATGGCGTGGGAAGACAGAACTCCATTTGATGCCATAACAGGGCAATTTGGAATTACGGAAAGCCAAACTATTGAACTCATGCGTAATAATATGAAAAAAAGTAGTTTTAAAATGTGGCGTGCAAGGGTGCAAAATCGGGCAACGAAACATGTAAAAAAACGAAATTTTGAACTAGGAACTCATAAATGCACACTTCAAAAAAGCATTGCAAGTAATAAAATTAGTAAAAGAAGTTGATAAATTGTACCTTGAAGCTGATATTTTGTCATTTTGGTGCTTTGTCATTCTGAGCAAAGCGAAGAATCTGGACTATTAACGTCAGTAATTCAGATTCTTCGCTTTGCTCAGAATGACAAAAAATATTTAACCATTTACAACTTGGCGACCAATACTGTTATAATACCAACCTGCTTCTTGCAAAGTTTTGAGATTATAAAGATTACGACCATCAAAAATAATTTTAGCTTTCATCAGTTCTGCCATTCTATCAAGGTCAGGAGTTCTAAATTCTGTCCATTCTGTAATAATTGCTAAGGCATTAGCACCAATTAAAGCATCATATTCATTAGCAACTAATCTAATTTTATCTCCAAACAGTTTTTTAATGTTTGGCATGCCTTCTGGGTCAAAAGCCACTATTTCTGCACCTGCTTCCAAGAGCATATTTATTGTATAAATTGCGGGTGCTTCTCTAATATCATCAGTATTTGGTTTAAACGCCAAACCCCAAATTGCAATACGTTTGCCCTTGATAGACTCACCAAAATACGCCTTGATTTTTTCGCCAATTACCATGCGTTGCTTTTCATTAACAGCCATAACAGCATCTAAAACACTAAAATCATATTGGTATTCAGAAGCCATTTTGCTTAATGCTTGCA
>JAYTNF010000189.1:0-19740 GCA_043748455.1 Cytophagales bacterium | reverse complement strand
GAGAGTTTTGGTTTGAGAACTTATAGCCAAAAAGCTACCGTAAAATTAGATTGGAATATTAGCGACAAGCATAAATTTAGTATTAAATATAATTATTTGTCTTCTTATGCTGATATTGCACCAAGTAATAGTGGTGCTATCACAAGCCGTAGCCCAGGTCAATTTGGTATGCCATTTCAAAGTGCTTATTACACAATTAATAATGGCTTAAACTCTGTTATTGCAGAATTAAATAGCCGTTTCTCAAATGAAGTTTCAAATACTTTTCAAATTGGGTTTACTTCTATGCGTGATTCTCGTACAAGTTTCACAAATTCAGCATTTCCAATGGTTGATATTGGCAATGGTTCAGGGCAACAATTAACGGCTTTCGGTTATGAACCATTTACCTATAACAATAAATTAGACACAGATGTTTTTCAATTTTCTAATAACTTGAATATTTATAAAGGAAAACATACCTTAACATTAGGTACTTACAACGAATTTTATTCATTTACAAATGGTTTTGCTCCAACTTATTATGGTGCTTATCAATTTCCAAGTGTTGATGCTTTCAAAGCAAGTGTAAGAGTTTGGCAAGCACAACAAAATGGAACAGCACCAAGTCCTGATGATTTAACTTTAGGTTCTCCTTCGCGTTATCAATTACGTTATTCGGCTTTGCCTGATGGTTCTTTCCCTTTGGCTGTAACTCGTGCTTTGCAAATTGGTTTGTATGCACAAGATGAAATTGCAGTACGTAGTAACTTAAACTTAACATTAGGTTTGCGTGTAGATATGCCATACATAAGTGTAGATATTACACCGAATGCAGTGTCTGATGCTATGACATTTAGAGATAATGAAAAAGTAGATATTAGCCGAGTGCAAGGTTTAGCTCCTTTGTGGTCGCCAAGAGTAGGCTTTAACTGGGACGTATTTAACAATAAGAAAACTCAAGTACGTGGTGGAACAGGTATTTTTACAGGTCGTGTGCCTTATGTTTGGATTTCTAATCAAGCAAGTAATACAGGAAATCAATTTGGCTCTATTGACAATATTGGTGCAAATGCAAGAAGTAATTATTTTAATCCTAATGTAACGGCTTATGTGCCTTCGTCAAGAGTTTTAACCTCAAGTTCTACTTTTAACTTGGCATATACAGACCCTAATTTTAAATTCCCACAAGTTTGGAGAACTAATATTGCTATTGACCAACAATTACCTTGGGGAGTTATTGGTACATTAGAAGGTATTTATACAGCTGATTTGAATGCTGTGAATATTGAAAATGTAAATTTACCTACTGCAAGAGGCTTTTTAGGCTCTGATTCTGACAAACGTCCTATCTATTTTGCTAACGCAGGTGCTTTAGACCCTAATGGTGTTGCACAAGTAAATGGTCGTATTTATGGAAATGTAAGTGATGCTATTAAATTAAGAAGCACAAGTCAAGGTTATTCTTATAACTTAACGGCACAATTACAAAAAAATATAGGCAAAAGCCTTTTTGTAAGTGTAGCTTATAACTATATGGATTCTCGTTCTATGAATGACGGTGGTTCTGTGGCACAATCTATGTGGAGAGATAGACCTGTTTCTGGAGACCCAAATGCAACAGCAGTATCTTATTCTAACTTTATGGTACGCCAAAGATTTATTGCTTCACTTTCTTACAAAAAAGAATATGCTAAAAGATTTGCAACTTCTATTTCTGTATTCTTTGAAGCAGCACCAAATGGCAGAGTTTCTTATGTCTATCAAGGTGATGCCAATGGAGATAACGCAGGTGGTAACAATGACTTATTATTTGTTCCAAGAGATAGAAAAGATATTAACTTAGTTGATATCAATGGTTTCTCTAATGGTGCACCTTATACTTACACTGCAACACAACAATGGGCAGATTTAGATAAATATATTGGACAAGACACTTATTTAAGCTCTATGCGTGGGCAATATGTAGAACGTAATGGCATGGAATTGCCAATGTATGCAAAAGCTGATTTAAGTATTCGTCAAGATATTATCTTAAATCCAAGTGCAAGCAAAATGAAACAAACTATACAATTTAGTTTTGACATTTTCAACTTTACAAACTTGTTAAGTAGTGCTTGGGGAGTTGAACAACTTGTAAATCGTAATAACCTAATAACTTTTGCAGGTCGTGAGGCAGGAACATTGAAACCTCAATATTCTTTCCCATACCTTGACCAAAGTACACAAACACCATTAACAACTTCATTCCGTAATAATACTGGTACAGGTTCTCGTTGGGTGGCACAATTTGGTATCCGTTATATTTTTAATTAATCAAAACATAAAATCAGCCACCAACCCTGAAGGGGGAACTTTACGTAATGTACGTAATTCTCACTTCGGGGATTAGGGGGCTTTTTAAAACTATATTCTTATGAAATCTATATTCTCAAAATATACAAATTTAGCTCTTGCTGTAGCAGCAAGTGCTATGTTTTCAGGTTGTGCATTAGATGTTGTTCCTGCACCAACCTATGCAGAATTAGCTATTGTGAATGCAATTCCTACAGCTCTTTCAACAGTTCCATTAGTAGCAGGTACTGCACCACGTCTGCAAATAAGCATTGATGGAGCAGCTCAAATGTCTGATTCATTGCAAACAAGTAGTTTTAGAGGTTATTTTCCTTTAACAGCAGGTACAAAAAATATTTCCTTGACGGCAGCCAATGCACATAGAGGAGCAGGTATTACAGCAGGACAAGAGTTTCACAAATTTACTTTTACTGGAGAAGCTAATAAATTTGCAAGTACATTTTTATTCGCCGAAACTTCAGGAGTTGCAGGTGCTACCATTAGTTCTTTAACTGTAAATGATGACTTAACTTTGCCAGCATCTGGTAAAGTTCATGTAAGAGTAGTAAATTTGACTGCAAACCCAATAGATGTATTCGCAATCACAATAGGAACTGAAGGAACAGTAAATAATGTTACAAGCACACCCGTAAATATTTTTACGAATGTGGCAACAAAGAATGCTTCCGCTTTTACGCCAATTGATGCAGTGCCATTGAAAGCTGGTAGTGCTTTACCTACTTTTGTTCGTAAAAATTACACTTTTCAGATTCGTGCAGTAGGTACAACTACTAACCTTGCTACCTTACCAACTTCTACGAATAGTGCGAATGCAAATACAACAACTTTAGAAAACCAACGTATTTATACGATTGTGGTACGTCCAGGTGCAACAGCAACTGCTGCCCCTGTGGTTTTTGGTTATTTTAACAATCGTATATAATTTATCTATTCAAGATTGTTTGAAAAAGAGTTAGTAACGATTTGTTGCTAACTCTTTTTTTGTAACTTTGTACATAAACAATAAAATATGGAAACCTTATTAGCACCGAAAACCATGTATTCTTACGAAGAATATATAGCAAAAGAAGAAGAAACAAGAGAAAAACACGACTTTTTCTTTGGTGAAGTCTCTAATATGGCAGGCACAACAGATACGCATAACATGATAGTTTTGCGTTTAAGCAGCCTGATACTCAATTTTTTAGATAGCGAAAATAGTAAATGCAAGGTTTTTGCTGAAAATGTGAAATTAGAACTTGTTAAAAATGAATACTATGTTTATCCTGACCTCATGCTCACATGCGACAAAAGAGATGAGGAAACTCGGACTATGAAAAAATACCCGAATATTATTTTCGAAGTTTTATCAAATTCGACAGAAGATTATGATAGAGGTACAAAATGGAAACATTACAAAACAATTCCTACCTTGATGTATTATGTGTTGGTTTCGCAATACGAATATTTGATAGAAGTATATGAAAAAATTAATGATTTTAAATGGGAATACACAACATATACAGGACTTGAACAAACAATTTCATGTGACAAATTAGGTTTTGTATTGAACACAACACAGATTTATAAAAATATTGAAGTGTAGAAATTTGTCATTCTGAGCTAAGTGGGCGGCAATACCCAAGAATCTGAAATATTGAGTTTTGATACAATAACGTCAGATTCTTGGGTATTGCCGCCCTTAGCTCAGAATGACAAAATAATTCATAATTCATAATTATTTTATGTCATACCTTACACAAATTCACGAAGCTGTTGCTTATTTGCAACAACAAATTACAGAAATATTAGCCACAGAAACCATAGATACAGGCATTATTTTAGGCACAGGTCTTGGCGGTTTGGCAAAAGAAGTTATAGCAGAAAAAATTATAGATTATGCAGACATTCCTAATTTTCCAATTTCAACAGTCGAAGGACATAAAGGCAAACTGATAATTGCTAAACTTAATGGCAAAAATGTGTTAGTCATGCAAGGTCGTTTTCATTATTACGAAGGTTATACAATGCGACAAGTGGCTATGCCAATTTATGTAATGAAACAATTAGGTTTGCAACAAGTTTTTATTTCCAATGCCGCAGGTGCATTAAATTCAAGTTTTCAAATAGGAGATTTAATGCTAATCAATGACCATATTTCGTTATTTTTGCCCGATAATCCTTTGCGAGGCGAAAATTTTGAGGAATTAGGCACAAGATTTCCTGATATGAGTGAGCCTTATTGCAAAAATATGATTGCCAAAGCCTTAGAAATTGGCAAAAAACATGACATAAATTTACATCAAGGAGTGTATGTAGCAGTTTCAGGTGCTATGTTAGAAACTAAATCTGAATACCGTTTGTTGCAAAACTTGGGTGCTGACACTGTTGGTATGTCTACAATCCCAGAAGTAATTGCGGCAAATCATTGTGGTTTGAAAGTTTTTGCGGTTTCAGTTGTAACAGATTTATGTTATGAACCCTATATAAAAAAGGTAACTTTGGAAGACTTTGTCAAGGCTGCAAAAAAAGCAGAGCCGAAGTTGCAAAAATTATTTATGCAAATGTTATCTATTTCTTAAAATTAAGTTTAAAATTAAGTTTAAAATTAAAACCTACTAACAACAACAAATTAATTAAAAACATGCGTTTTTTTCTTATCATAATTTTAATAGCCTTGCTTTCTGGAGCTTTACAGATATTTCTGCCTTGGTGGGTTTGTGGTGCTGTAAGTTTTATATTGGCAATTATTATACAACAAAAGACTTCATCAGCTTTTTGGGCAGGTTTTTTTGCTATCTTTTTATTATGGGGTGGTTATGCTTTTTGGCTTGATTATTCAACCCAAAGTTTTTTAACAAATAAAATGATAAAACTTTTTAGTATTCCTTCGCCAATAGTTATGGTTTTATTAACTGCCCTAGTTGGTGGTTTGACAGGTGGATTTTCATCACTATCAGGAAATTATTTGCGACAAATATTCACAAAATAGTTGAGAAACCTAATAGAATTTATGATTGGATTTAGTTAGAAAAATAAGTGGTAATTACTATTAAAAACACAAAATAATGAAAAACGTATTTAATCAGTCTGATATAGCCGAAATTATAGCACGTATCAACAAACTAAGTCCAAGTTCGCAGGCACTTTGGGGCAAAATGGAGGTTGGACAAATGTTAGCACATTGCAATGTTACTTATGAAATGGTTTATGATAACATTCACCCAGCACCAAATTTTTTCATAAAATTTATTCTCAAATTATTTGTTAAAAATGTTGTTGTAAGTGAAAAACCATTTAAGCAAAATTCAGAAACATCGCCAGCCTTTATTATCAAGGATAGCAAAGATTTTGAGAAAGAAAAAAAACGGTTAATTGACTACATTAACAAAACTCAAAAACTTGGAGATGCCCATTTTGAGGGTAAAGAATCTAATTCATTTGGTGCTTTGTCAAAATCAGAGTGGAATAATTTATTTGCTAAACATCTTGACCACCATTTAGGTCAATTTGGTGTTTAAAAACTGCATAAAGATGTCATCTTTTCGGGAAACAGTATAAAACTAACAGTTCTCTAAGAACTGTTAGTTCTCAAAAAATCAAAACTACCTCCAATGAATGTAATTACAAGTTCAAATCTTAGTTTAAAACTTGACGATTCCTCTGAAATTCATAGAGGTGGCGAAGGTAAAATTTTGTTGCTCAAAGAACTACCAACTTGTGTGGCTAAAATTTATTTGCCCAACATCAAACCAATTTCACAAAATCAACAACAAGCCTTGCAAGTTCTTGATAATCAGTATTTTGTAAAACCACAAGACTTAATTTTAGAACCTAAAACTAAAATAGTTTTGGGATTTGTGATGGATTATGTTTCTGCTGATTTTATTCCTTTGGCTGCATTTTTCAATGTGCAGAATTGTAGAAAACTCAAAATAGATTTTGATTGGAAAAAAAATGTACTCAATAAAATGTTGCATGCAATTAGCCAAGCACACAAAAATAATATTGTTATTGGAGATTTAAGTGGTTTGAATGTCTTGGTAAATGAAAAAGGCGACATTCGTTTTATAGACGTTGATGCCTATCAAACTCCTGCACAACCGCATTCGGGCTTGTTATTAGACGAAATTCGAGATTATTATTACAATGGGGCAATTTCACAAACCTCTGATTATTTTGCATTTTCGGTTATTGCCTTCAATTTGCTAACATATACGCACCCATACAAAGGTGTGCATGCAGTTTACAAAACATTGGCAGAAAGAATGATATATTTAATTCCTATCTTTAAGGCTGATAATCAACTCATTATACCAAAATGTTATGAACCTATTAGCATTGATTTTTGGCAAAAACAGTTTGTTGAGTTATTCGAAAAACCTAACAGATTTTCATTTGATTTTACAATAACTAATCAAACAAACGGTCAAATTCCAAATCAAATTCCAAAAAATATTCCAACTATCACAAGCACGCAAGGACAATTAAGCCTGCAAACTATTTATCAAACCCTTGAAAATGAATATGTTAGCTCTGTAATTGCGTTGTCAAATCGGTTGCTTATCAAAACTGATAAAAGGTATTTAATTTATGATGCAACAAATTATGGCAAAACTATTTTAACTCATGAATTTGCGATAACTGTTGCTGATGATTTATTTATTGGAGCAAATCAAATTATTGCCAAAAAAGATAAGCAACTACTTGTATATCAGACAGATAACAATTTTGTGGCTTTGCAAAATTTTAATTTTACTGATAACAGTCGTTACATTCAAATTGATGATATTTTAGCAGTTGTTGAAAATGATTTACTAAAACTTATTTATTTAGATGATATAAACCAAAGTTTTATTAGAGTTACCCAAACCTCTGTTTTTGGACAAGGTATTCATATTGGTTCGGGAGGTTTGTATCAAACCGCAGGTGGCAAGCAATATTTGTTTTATCATTCTGGCAAAACTCTTTCTACTGTTTTAGTACCTTTTGTAATTCAAGACATTTATATTGCTGGTAATCAAGGAATTATATCTTATAAACAGCAAAAACAAGGTAATGAAGTAAGTCTTGTAAATAGTTTTTTCTCTATTCAAGGCTTAAATTTTCAGTTAAAAGATAATCTCGAAACTTTCAAATCTTTTGCTTATAAAGCAACTTCGAACACAAATCAACAAGGAAACGGATTGGTTTTTGAGCCAGAAGACAACCGTTTACAAGTGCGGCGTACAGAAGATTTTGCAGTCTTACAAACCTTAGATAGCCCAATTTTGACAGCACAAACACAGTTGCTAAACACGCAAGCAGGAATTATTGCAGTAACAAATGATGCAGTTTTGTTGCTGAATAAAAGGTAGCAATTATTCCGCATCAAATTTTTGTCATTCAGAGCTTGGGAAGAATCTGAAATATAGGTTTTTTGACCTAAGAACGTCAGATTCTTCGCAAGCCCAGAATGACAAAATTAAATGTCATTACCAAGAATCCAATTTCTAAAACTCATAATTCCGTTGTGCCATATTCAGCCTCAAAGCAAAGAAAGAAAAATTATTATTGTAGCTAAAATCTGCCCTTTCGCTGTCCGAATTGCGAATAATTTGTTTAAAATCAAGAAATAAATTGTGTTTTAATTGGTAAGAAACCGTAAAATCAGCATACATAATTTTTGTAACTGCACCTTGTCCTTGACTATTATTGTAGTCTTGTATGCGTGTAGCACTTGGTTGGAGAGGATTTCCACCGTAGTTTTTGCCATTTTTATCATCACCTTTTGTTGCATACATAAGTTTTGCGGTCAGTTGCAAACGTGGCAAAGGTTGATAACGAATAATGCCCAAAAATTCTGTAAAATTCGCACCTAATGGGTGTGCCAAAGACTGCCTAAAATTAGTATAATTCGTATAAAGACTTTCGTGTCCGTATGTAAAAGGTCGTACATAATTAAATTCCGTTTGCAAATCCAGATTTTTAATTCCCGCAACATCAATATATTTCGCACCAATTTGGAAACTTTGCTTGTTACTCCACCAACCTTTTCCTGATGTAACTTCATTCAATACAAATTCGTCTAACATGACTTGCCCGTATAATTGCACTGCTTTTTTCACATTCCATTTAAAGTCAAGACCTAACAAGGTGTTATCAATAGTGCCAAATTGTTGTTCTAAAAAACGGTAAAAAATAATGGGATTCAAATATGCTAATTCAAAAGAAT
Source organism: Cytophagales bacterium (assembly GCA_043748455.1). GTDB lineage: Bacteria > Bacteroidota > Bacteroidia > Cytophagales > Thermoflexibacteraceae > JAAFKA01. The sequence goes on along the minus strand of JAYTNF010000189.1, from coordinate 11,213 downwards.
TTGTACGTGCTAGACTGTCATGACGTGAAAAAATGACACCTTCATAAAGTCCAATGTTTAAATTATCCGTAATATTGATACTTAAGTGGTGAAATGTGCCATATTTTTTAGGAAATTCTGTATTTGCAGTCAGTACATCTGCGGTCATTTGTGTAAATAAATTGGTATAATTAAATCTGCCAATTTTGGTATTGAGTTTCAGAAAGAAATAAGGTGAAGAAAAATCGGACAGCATCAAAGAACGGTAACCATTGCCCCAAAAATGTCGGTCATGACCAAATTGCACAGAAACTTGCTTAATTACATTAAAAGTAAAATAACCTCGTGCTGTTATAAAATCCACACCTTGACTTTTGGCATTTCCTGCGGCATCAAGAGTTTTCCAAAAACCTTCATTGGGTACAGCATTTGTTTCGGCGGTGCGTTGTCTAATATAATAAGGAAAATTCATTTGGTTATCTGTAAACATCGAATAAAACCCGATTCTTTTGCCAATAATTCCTCGTATTTCTACACCTCTTGTGTTTAGTGTATTTGTGCCATTATTTGCGGTAATATCAGTGCTATTGCTACTTTCTCTGCCTGCACCAATATATAAAACAGGGTTTATATGTATGTTAGCATCTTGATTATCAAGACTATACAAACTATTTTTAATTTTATAAAATGATTTTAGCACAGGTCTTTTGCTGATATTGTCCAAACTATCTGCCCATTCTGAATTGTCGTTTAGCAAATAAAATAAGTTGAAAACATCTGATTTTGAGAGATTTTTACTTTTCAATAATACAGAATCGGCTAATTGTGCAATACCTCTGCGGCTATAAGGTTTTAAAGTTGTGAACAAACCGTCTGCAAATTTGCCACGTTTAATTTCATATCTTTCTACCAAATGTTGGATATCTGAATTGGTGCTAATAAATGTGCTTTGTGCAAATAATGGTGTCATTGCACAAAGCATGACACAAAGTAATAAACAAATAGCTAAATATATTTTTTTCATAAGAGTATTATCTAAATAATTTAAGAATGCGACTAAACATTCGTTTTTCAAATGCCCAAAAAAATTTGAATTGCCCAAAAATAGTTCCATAAAATAATAAAACAAGTTGATAAATAGGCAAAATCACAAAAATAGACACCAATATTCTAATCCAAATAGTAGTTTCTTCACCAACACCAAGTAAAGGTAATAGCAATTTTTTGAGATATAGCACACTAAAACCCGTTGCTGCAAAAACCAGCAAAATAATCACAACTTGTGCAGGACTTTTCACGTCCCAGCGTTGTTGTAATTTTTGGAATTGCTGTTGAAACCAAGATGGCTGTGTCATATAAAACCCGTTATAACAATATATTTCTACAAACATAATAACACTATTTTGTTTTTTTTGCATTAAATTTGCTTTATTATAAAAAAAAATGTTTATTTGATTCATTGTGTAATAAAATAATCACATTGTGTAATGAAATAATATTTATGTAAAACAATTATGGCACAGCAGCACACCTTATCCTTACATGATTACTATCTAAGTGTTATCAAAGACAACATCTTAGTATTCTATAAAGGTGCTTTTGATGAAAAAATAATTGCGGAAATAAGTCATCACATTAGAAAAAAAATTATTAATAATCATTCAGTAAGTAAAAAAGTTTTTTCTGTATTCATTGAGTTAGCACAAAATATAGCATTTTATTCAGCAGAAAGAAATATTATTAACAATATAGCACAGGGTTCGGGAATTGGGTTGTTGGTTATTCATGAGTATGAAGACTTTTATACCATAAAAACGGGTAATTTAGTAAGTAATAAAGATAGTATTAGATTAGCAGCAAAATGTGCTACAATAGTCTCTTTAAATCGTGATGGGTTGAGACAACTCAAACGGAGACAGCGAAATCAACCTTCCATGAATAAAGATAGTGGAAATATTGGTTTAATACAAATAGCTTTGCTTGGAAGTTCTTCTTTGCGAACACACTTACAAACAGTAAATAATTATTATTCTTTTTTCTCTTTGGAAATAGATATTCATAAAAAAACACTTTCGGAAGAAGAAGCCTAAAAACTAATATTATTTCGAGTATAATCAGCTAAAATATGGAAAACTTGGTCATAACAGGCAATAGCAATGTCTATTTAGTGCCACAAATAAATTTTGATGCAAGTAGTGGATACTGTGAAATTGTTGGAGAATCCTATTTAGAGGAAAGTAAAGAATTTTACGACAATATCATGAATTGGTTGCGTACTTACATGCAAGAGGTGCGTGGCAGTTTGAAAGTTGATATTAAACTCAGTTATTTTAATACAAGCTCATCACGTTGTTTGTTAGAAGTCTTTCGTATGCTAAAAAGCTATGAATTAGAAGGTAATCTTGTAGAAGTGAATTGGTATCTTGAAGCTGGCGAAGATTATACGGTAGAAGAAGTTGAGGATTTTGTGATTAATTCAGGGTTAGTAATTAACCCTAAAATCATGGATAACTTATAAATTAAACTAATGTATTGGTTAGTAAGTAATTAATACATTAGTAACACTGTTTTATAGATAAGTGCTAATTTAAAATTAGTTTAAGTTATTATTTCTTATCTAATTTATTATTAACACCCTAAATAAGTTAGAACTTACAATTAAAAACTTAGCACTATAAATAATACCTTATCAAGCACATTTCACATGATAGCAACAGAACTTAGCGAAAATCTTGGACTACTCACAAAAAATCTACTGTTTTTAAGTGAAAGTGATTATCCTTTTGAAATTTCTATTTTAAATAACTTCGCTGACTTAGACTTAACAGAAACCATACAAATCTCGTTAAATGACTTTTTGCAAAATGCAGCCACACACAAGGAATGGCATAACTCAGATGAAAAATCTACGGTTTTACGCTATCAAGACTTATTAGATTTTATTGAAAAACAAGATAATATCATAGGTGTTTACAAAACAAAACCTCCATTAGCAACCATTTATCTTGTCTTGCAAAGTCTTGATAATCAGTATATTATATTAAGTACAAAGGTTGTAGAAACTTAATTTAATAACGATATTGATATTATTTTATTATTCTGAACAAAGTTAAGACTCTGACTCATGTGTTTCGCTTTGCTTAAAATGACAAATTTAGAATGTCAGTATTTAATTTAGTATTGCAAAAAAATAAAAATTAAGTTGTTTTTTAAATCTATTTTTAAAATATTTGCTCATGTTTTAGAAAAATAAGTTGAAAAATAAACCTAATTTTTAGAAATTATGAATAAAAGATGGTTAGTTCCTTTTTTAATACTTCTTTTTTTAGCAATGCTTGGCTTGTTTTTGCCAACAACGCCTTATCAATTTGACACAACAAAAATAAATACTGGCGATACTGCTTGGATGCTCACCGCAACAGGTTTGGTATTATTAATGACTCCTGGTTTGTCATTTTTCTATGCTGGTATGGTACGGTTTAAAAATCTAATTTCTACCATGTTACAAAGTTTTGTAGCTCTGGGTGTAGTGAGTTTACTTTGGGTTGTTGTTGGTTTTAGCTTAGCTTTTGGCGAAAGCATCGGTGGACTTAAGACGGGGTTTATTGGCAATCCACTCACTTATTTTATGTTCAATAATGTAACAGGAATTCCTGTAGCCAACTTTGCAGCAACAATTCCTTTTGCTTTATTTGCCTTATTCCAACTCAAATTTGCCATTATTACTCCTGCACTTATTACAGGTGGCTTTGCAGAAAGAATTAGATTTTCTGCATTTTTGCTCTTTATTTGCTTGTTCTCTCTATTGATTTATTCGCCTTTGGCTCATGCAACTTGGCATCCAAATGGTTTATTTCGTAATTGGGGAGTTTTAGATTTTGCAGGTGGTACAGTTGTGCATATTTCGGCGGGTTTTGCGGCTTTGGCAGGGGCAATTTTTATGGGCAAAAGAACACATTTAGTTGATGAACCTTCTAATATTCCTTATGTGATGTTAGGAACAGGTATGCTTTGGTTTGGTTGGTTTGGATTTAATGGAGGCTCTGCATTGGCTGCTAATGAAACTGCAGTTTTAGCTTTTTTAAATACAAACACAGCTTCTGCAACTGCCATGCTTACGTGGATTTTCTTTGACGGAATTACAGGAAAAAGACCATCAGCTATGGGTGCTTGCGTGGGGGCAGTAGTAGGTTTGGTTGCCATTACACCCGCAGCAGCCTTTGTGAGTGTAGGAAATAGCATTTTTATTGGTTTTGCAAGTAGCATTGTCAGTAATTTAGCAGTTCGTTATAAACATAAAATAGGGCTTGATGACACCTTAGACGTGTTTCCTTGTCATGGAATCGGTGGTATTATGGGTATGCTTTTTACAGGAATTTTTGCAAAAGACGTGGGCTTAATCTATGGACAAACAGATACCTTTTTATATCATTTACTTACTTTGATTTTGGTTGCTATATTTACTTTTGGCGGTTCTTATTGTTTATATTTCCTCACAGACAAAATTATTCCTATGCGTGTGGTGTCTGAAAAAGAGGAACTTGGTTTAGACCTAAGCCAACACAATGAAGTTGCAGCAAATATGGAGAAATAAATAATATACGCAAAAATAATTATGACCTAAGCAAATATATAATCTATGAAGAAAGAAAAAAGCTATATCTAATATATTTTTTGTGCTTAAAATAATTTTTAGGCGAAAACCTAAATAATTTGGTTATTTTTTTGATTTGTGTTTACTAATTGCGTGTTTTGCACAAAAACTATTTTATGAAAACATCTTTGTTTGTTTTGTTATTTTTAGCTGCAAATACACTTTTTGCACAAAGGTTTGGCTATATTAATTCGCAATTAATTGTTAATAAAATGCCACAATATGCAGAAGCTAAAAAGGAAATTGACCAAGTTACAATGCAATGGCAACAAGAAATTGATACCTTGCAACAAGACTTAAACCGCATGAGAGCTGCTTTTGAGGCTGAAAAAGTGCTTTTTACTGATGAAATGAAACTAAAAAGAAATGCTGAACTCACAGAAAAAGATAATGACTTGAGGACTTTGCAAACAAAATATTTTGGTTTTGATGGACAACTTTTTAAAAAAAGAGACCAACTGATGCGAAATTTGCAAGAAAAAGTTTTTGAAGCAGCCAAAAAAGTAGCTCGCAAACGTAAAATTCATTTTATTTTTGACAAAGCAAGTGACTTAGCTATTATTTATTCTGATACAACTTATGATTTTACAAGTGATGTATTAGTAGAAATGGGGTTGGGCGAGGCAAATGTCAAAGCTGTTGATAACAAAAACACAGATGGCACTAATGGAACAAACGGAACAGATGACGGCATGAATCCAGAAAAAGGTGGAAATATAAATGAGGAGCAGAAAAAAGGTGGTGGGAAATAAGTAATTGTAAGTTTTTAATTGTAAGTTCTAAATTTTATAACTTTCTGATTATCAAGTAATTGTAATCTTTATAGTATTATATTATTTAATTTTTGTTACTGATAAACATATAAATATTGAAAAATGAATCTTAGAAAAATGACTTCACAAGATATTGTGAGTGTTTACGATTTAATAGTTGAGTTAGCTATCTACGAAAAAGCACCCGAAGAAGTTACAAACACGCCTGCAAAAATGTTAATTGAAGGTTTTGGAGACAAACCATTGTTCAGAGGTTTTGTTGTGGAAGATACTACTGAAAATAATCATAAAATTGTAGGCATGGCAATTTATTATACAAGATACTCTACTTGGAAAGGAAGTTGCATTTATCTGGAAGATATTGTTGTAACAGAATCTTATAGAGGTAAAGGTGTTGGAAAATTGCTTTTTGAAGCTGTGATGAAGGAAGCTTTAGAGCAAAAAGCCGCAGCAATGGTTTGGCAAATCTTAGATTGGAATGAACCTGCACTTAATTTTTATAAAAAATATAACGCAAATCTTGACCCAGAATGGATTAACGGGAAATTGACATACGAAGAAATTACTAACTTTTTTGCAAAGTAAATGCCACAAAATCTATATTTTGCCATTTTGAGCAAAGAGAAGAATCTGACTCAGTATTCTCTTTGCTCAAAATGACAAAATACATTTCTAAAATATCCAATTCCTTAGAATAAAGATAGCGGACTATTTTTTCTTTTTTGTTACCACTTTTTCTGCTTCTACTTTTTTGGCTTGGTCTGCTGCCAACATTTTTTCATGGTCTGCTTTTAATGTTGCGTGGTCTGCCTCCATTTCTTTGTGGTCTGCCAACATTTGTTCGTGTTCTGTTTTCAGTTGTTCGTGTTCTTTTGTAACAACTTCGTCAGTCATTTCGCCTTTTATGTGTTTTGCTTCCAATTCCTCATGTTGCGTCATCACTTCATTGTGTTTTGCAATCATTGCGTTATGTTTTTCAATCAAAGCCTGATGATTTGCTTCTAAGGCTTTGTGCGTTGTGTCTGTTTCAGGCAAAGTATTATGTTCCTCAACAAATTTTTTGTGGTCTGCTTCTAATTGTTCGTGAGATGCCTCCATCGTTTTGTGTTCCTGCTCCATTTGTGCGTGTGCATCAGCCACTTGCTTATGCAACTCTTCATTAAATTTTGGTTTGCAAGCAAAAGAAATTGCCGTTAAAACTGTTAAATACAATAGTTTTTTAAACATAGTTTTAAATAATTATGATGAATAAAAGATGCAAACTATTTTGATAATAAAATTTCTGACAATACAATTTGCAATATTGTTGCAAAAATATTCATAAATTCATTAAAACCAAAATATTACACAAGTTTCTAAATGTCTTAAAAAATTTTATATTAAATCATTTTTATAAATGCAACATTGTTGCATTTATAAAAATGATTACTATCTTTGCATATCTATAAATCTAAACTTAAAATAGTTTGCAATGAATTTACCTTCAAAACCTGACCTTATTGGCGTTATTGCTGCTTCTTTGTGCATAGTGCATTGCTTTTTTACGCCTCTTTTATTAGTAATCTTCTCTGCTTTGGGGTGGTTTCACACTATTTCATACATTTTTTTATTCATAAGTTTTGTGTCGGCTTTTGAAGCTACAAAACACAGCAAAAATCTAAAAATATTAGCCATTATTTGGGGAAGTTTTGTGCTTTTTGCTACTGCAATTCTTTTTGAAGATGACTTTGAATTTTTGCACACACTTAGTTATGTGGCAAGTTTTGGGTTAATTATAGGACATATTTTAAATATTCGTTATTGTAAACAATGTAAATAAAATGCAAACTGAAACAAGAAAATTACCTGTAACCGTATTAAGTGGCTTTTTGGGTGCTGGCAAAACCACGTTACTCAACCACGTTTTACACAACAAAGAAGGATTAAAAGTAGCTGTAATTGTCAATGATATGGGCGAAATTAACGTTGATGCCGAATTGGTAAAGCAACAAGGCACTTTGAGCCACACCGAAGAAAAACTTGTAGAAATGTCAAATGGTTGCATTTGCTGCACTTTGCGAGGAGATTTAATGATTGAAGTGGAAAAACTTGCCAAAGAAAACCGTTTTGATTATTTGCTTATTGAGAGTACAGGAATTTCTGAACCAATTCCTGTTGCCCAAACTTTTACCTTTAAAGATGAGGAAAATGGTATAGATTTAAGCCGTTTTTCAACCTTAGACACGATGGTTACGGTGGTTGATGCGTATAATTTCTATAAAGATTTTAGCAGTTTTGACACCGTTTTTACCCGAAATCTCAATGACGATAACCAAGACCAACGCAGTATTGTAAATTTATTAACTGACCAAATTGAATTTGCAAATGTGATAATTCTCAATAAAACAGATTTGGTAAGTGCCTTGCAATTAGGAGAACTGAAAGCTGTGTTGCAAAAATTAAATCCAACTGCAAAAATTATTGATAGCAGTTTTGGGAAAATAGAAGTAGCTAACATCTTGAATACCAAGTCTTTTGATTTTGAAGAAGCATCAAGTGCAGCAGGTTGGATACAGGAACTGAACAATGAACACAAGCCCGAAACCGAAGAATATGGCATCAGTTCTTTTGTTTTTAGGGACAAAAAACCATTTCACCCCGAAAGATTTTGGGATTATTTGATGAATAATTTTCCTGCAACCATTATTCGTAGCAAAGGATTGTTTTGGTTGGCATCACGCCCAAATGATGCAATAAATTGGTCGCAAGCAGGTGGAAGTTTAAGAGCCGAAAAAGCAGGAGTTTGGTGGGCAAGTATGTCCGAAAAAGAAAGACTAAATTATCCATCTTTTGTGCAATATAAACCTGAATTGGACAAAAAATGGGATAAAGAATTTGGAGATAGACAAAATGAATTAGTAATTATTGGGCAAGATTTGGAACAAGAAACCATCATTGAACAATTACAGGCTTGTTTATGCACCAAAGAGGAAATTATTGCTATGAATAAGGGCAAAAAATTTAAGGATAGTTTTCCTATGTGCTAAGAATGCTATCAAATTTATTTTAAGCATAAAAAAACTTTTGGAAAGGTTAAGACTTTTCCAAAAGTTAGCATATAAATATTACAATAAATTACAAAACTTTATCCAATACAATTTCACTTTTCTTTACATCACTTTCTGGTTTTGTTACTTCATCTTCAGTGTAGCTTTCTGCTGCCGACACGTGTTGATAAGGTCTTTTTCCAATAAGTCTTTCAATGTCATCTTGAAAAATCACTTCTTTACTCAATAATTCTTGTGCAATAGTTTCTACTGCTGCTATTTTATCTTTCAAAAGCTCCTTTGTTCTGAAATATGCCTTGTCAATCAATATTTTTACTTCTTTATCAATTAATTCGGCGGTTGCGTCAGAATATGGTTTGTCAAAAGTATATTCTGATTTTTTGGAATCATAGAATGAAATATGTCCAATTTTTTCGTTCATACCATAAACCGTAACCATACTATAAGCCATTTTCGTAATTCTTTCTAAATCACTTAAAGCTCCTGTTGATATTTTATTGAAAATAATATCTTCTGCCGCACGACCTCCCAAAGTCATACACATATCATCAAAAAGTTGTTCTGTTGTGTATAAAAACTGCTCTTTTGGCAAATATTGTGCATAACCTAATGCTGCAATACCACGTGGCACAATACTTACCTTAACTAATGGGTGCGTATGTTCCAAAAACCAACCAACAATGGCATGACCTGCCTCATGATAGGCTACAATACGTTTTTCTTCGGCAGAAATAATTTTATTTTTCTTTTCCAAACCGCCAATAACTCTATCTATTGCGTCTTGAAAATCTTTCATTTCTACTTGCGTTTTGTTATGTCTGGCTGCAATTAAAGCTGCCTCATTACAAATATTTGCTAAATCTGCTCCTGCAAAACCTGGTGTTTGTGCTGCTAATTTTTTTACATTTACATCTTCTCCCAATTTTAATGGTTGCAAATGCACATTAAAAATAGCTTCTCTACCCAAAATATCGGGCACATCTACACTAATTTGTCTGTCAAAACGTCCTGGACGCATCAATGCACTGTCTAATACATCGGGTCTGTTGGTTGCAGCCATGATAATTACTCCTGAATCTGTACCAAAACCATCCATTTCTACTAATAAAGAGTTTAATGTATTTTCTCTTTCGTCATTAGAACCAGGCATTGCACCTTTCCCTCTTGACCTACCAATGGCATCAATCTCATCAATAAACACAATACAAGGTGCTTTTTCCTTTGCTTGACGGAATAAATCTCTCACCCTCGCCGCACCAACACCTACAAACATTTCCACAAAATCGGAACCTGACAAGGAGAAAAATGGTACGCCTGCCTCACCTGCTACTGCTTTTGCTAATAAAGTTTTACCTGTTCCTGGAGGTCCTACCAATAATGCACCTTTGGGAATTTTGCCACCTAATGCAGTATATTTTGTTGGATTACGAAGAAAATCTACAATTTCTTCTACTTCCTCTTTTGCTTCATTTAAACCTGCAACATCTTTAAAAGTAATTTTTACTTTATTATCTGCATCAAATAAAGCTGCCTTTGATTTGCCAATATTAAAAATTTGTCCACCAGCACCACCACTAGCCATGCGACGCATAAGAAAATATAAACCAAAAAATAAAATAATAAGAAAACCCCAAGTAGAAAACCAATTCATAAAGTCTGCACGTCCATTGTCTATTCTATATGACAATCTGTCAGCTTCTGGAATGTCTTTTTGTAACTTTTCCAAATCCGTTTTAAAAGATTCTGCGGTAATAATCTTAAATCTGTACTGTGGGGCAGGGTTTATGTTAAAGGGAGATTGTTGAACTGGCTCAATAGCAGTTTTTGCGGCAGCTTCTGGACTAAGAAACACCTCTACAAATTGACCATTTACAATAATAACTTCCTTTACTTCACCTGCCAAAACCATTTTTTCGAACTTTTTTTGTGCGATTTCGATGGTTGTGTTATTTTTATTAAAGTATGTTAAGCCAATGATAAGCATGACTAAACTTACTAATAACCAAATTTGATAATTACCCCTTGCGTTGGGCGGTGTAGGTTTGGAAAAAAAGTTTTTCTTTTCTTGATTATTTTCTGACATAGGAATAAGGCTTTATGAATAGTTGCTTGTAAAAGTTTATTTTAAAACTACTAACTCTGCAACTTAGAATTACAATAAACAAATTTAAGAGAAAAAAAGCTATTACTGACAAAATTGCCGAAATATTTATATTTTTTTTGCATTTGATTTATTTTTACAAAATAAAATAAGTAATTTGCAAAGTGAAGTTTAACTTGCACAGTCTGAAAGATTTAATAAGTATTCAATTATAATGTGATACAACAAATTAAAGATAACAAAAGTTATAATATCTTGTTATTCATTCAAAATAGTAAATTACATGAGCAACATACAAACACATATAAAAACAGTAGATGCCCCTGCTGGTTATGAGGGTCAAGGTTTTTTTGCTACTGCCTTAGACCAAGTGATTGGTTTGGCACGTGCAAATTCATTGTGGCCTCTTCCCTTTGCAACTTCGTGTTGCGGAATAGAGTTTATGGCAACCATGGCTTCAACATACGATATTGCACGTTTTGGTTCAGAAAGACCAAGTTTTTCGCCAAGACAAGCTGATTTATTGATGGTTATGGGAACTATTGCAAAAAAAATGGGACCCATAGTAAAACAAGTTTATGAACAAATGGCAGAGCCTCGTTGGGTAATTGCAGTTGGTGCTTGTGCTTCAAGTGGTGGTATTTTTGACACTTATAGCG
>JAYTNF010000188.1:0-2499 GCA_043748455.1 Cytophagales bacterium | reverse complement strand
GATTTATTTTTCTTTATAAACTTGCTAAGTTTTCCAAAACTAACAAGTTTATAAAGAAAAAAATTATAATCTAACTCCCATAACCGTAATATCATCTCGTTGTTCTGTGTCTAACTGATGTGCTGCTAAGGCATTAATAATATTTTGTTGTTGTTCATGCATAGATTTAGTCATCGAATGTTGCAATAAATCCACAAAATTTAAAATCCCAAATTTATCTCGTTTATCATTTGCTTGGTCGCAATAACCATCAGTGCTTAGATATAACATTTCTCCATCTGCCAAAAATATTTCAGATTGTTCAAAGGTATGTATTTGTTTTTGATTGCCACCTATGTTTTTGCGTGTACCTTTAATTTCACAGATCACGCCATTTGCCGAATATAATAATGGACGTTTTGCACCTGAAAAAGTAACTTTATTAGTCAAATTACCAGCACTATTTTGCTTTTCAATTTTGCAAAGTACCAAATCCATACCATCACGATTTCTACTTTCGTCTTGTTTAAGTGCATTGCGAATTTCGTAATTAATGTGATTTAATATAGCTGAAGGTTCAAAAATATCTTGTTGATTTACAGCTTCATGTAATAAGGAAATGCTAATCATACTCATAAAAGCCCCTGGCACTCCATGACCTGTGCAATCTACAACGGCCACAAAAACCGTTTCTTTTACTTTGCTTAACCAATAAAAATCACCCGAAACAACATCTTTGGGTTTATAAACTATAAAATGCTCTTTAAATGCTTCTTGCATTTCTTTATCCGAAGGCAACATAGCTTTTTGGATAGTTTCTGCATAGCGAATACTGTCTGTAATACTGCGGTTTTTCTGATTAATTACTTCGTAACTGTGTGAATTTTCTATGGCAATACTAATGTAAGATGCTAAGGCTTTTAGCATATTTACTTCTGTTTCTTGATAACGATTGGTTTCAAAACTTTGTACTGTAATTACCCCAACTGTACGATTTTCTATAATTAAAGGCAAGTAAATTAAAGACTTCGCCAAGTCGCCACTTTGAGCTTTTAGTTCAATTCCATATTCTTGGGCATCTGCATAAATATTATTAATTAAAATTTCACGTTGCTGCATCAAACAAATAGCTGCCAAAGTAGGTTTTGTTCTGTCTATAATCTCTACATCTGTTTCTAATACAACACCTTTTTCAATAAAACCTTGAAAAATAATGCTTTTTGCCTCTGGCACATAGACACCAATACCAAAACAAGTTGCGTCCATCAAATTATTAACACTTTCATAAACTAATTGAATTACTTTTTCTAAATCCAAACTTGCCGTAACTTTTTGTCCAATTTCAGAAATAGTTTGAATGTTATAAAATGCTTTTTCAACCTGTTCATTTTTTGCAGAAATTTCGTCATTTGCATCACGTAAATTTTCGGCTTGTGCTTCAATTTCCTCTTTTTGCTGTTCTAATTCTGCATTTTTAAGCAAAACATCTTCGTTTGCTTGTTTTAAATTATCTCTTTGTGCTTCAATTTCCTCTTTTTGTTGTTCAAGTTCTGCATTTTTTAGTGTTACTTCGTGAGTTCTATTTTGTACTAAAACTTCTAATTTTTGTTTGTCTTTTTCTAAACTTTTGGTGTAATATTTTACTATAAAATACACAAAAGTAAGCCCAATTAATCCATAAATTAGATATGCCCACCAAGTACGATACCAAGGCGAAAGAATAATAAAACTATATGTTGCCACTTCACTTTCATTGCCCAAAATATCTTTGGCTTTTACCTTAAAATTATATTTTCCTTCACGCAAATTGGTATATTCTTTTTGTGTAAGTTTTGTCCAAGACGACCAATTTTCATCATAACCTTCCATAAAATGACTGTACAGTGTATTATTTTCATCAATAAAATTTGGTGCTGCATATTCTATTGTAATATCATTATATTTATAAGGAATTTTCAATTTCATATATTCAGGTTGGGTATTAGTCGTATATGAAAATACATTTCCAATAACACTTGTTATTTCTTGTGGAAAAGCACCAAAGAAAATCGTAGAATCTTGATTAATTTTAACTTTTCTAATTAAAGTAGCAAATTTATTTTCTGTACTTGTCATTAATTTTCTATCAAAACGATAAAGTCCCTCGCTGCCTCCAATCCAACAAATGCTATCATTTTCGGTATAAAAAGCCAAAACCATCATTTCTGGAATACTTTTAAATGGTTTTGTAATATAATTATAATTTCCATTAGGCAATTTTTCAGCAAAAGCTACTTCACCCGATTTGTTAAATAAACCAGATACCCACAAATTTCCTTGCTTATCTTGTTGAAATGAGAATATATCACGACTGCCATTATATAGTTGTTCGGGCAGGTTATTAGTTGCATTTCCTTTAAATGGAATAAATTTATTACTTGCTTCATCAAAAATTATTAAACCTTTTTCTGTTCCAAAAACAAGAAGCCCCCCAGCCCCCGAAGGGGGAGTTTGACGTGCTGGATTTAGCTCCCCCTTCGG
>JAYTNF010000187.1:0-4937 GCA_043748455.1 Cytophagales bacterium | reverse complement strand
GAATGGATTTAGATTGCTATACGTTGGTCTGTCAATGCGACGACTGTAAGAAACCGAAAACTTGTTTTTATCATTTGGACTGTATGAAATACTTGCACTTGGAAATAAACTCAGATAATCTTGTTGGTTACGTTGCTTTAAAGTAGCTGAATAACCATTAAAACTTGTATTTTCTAAACGTAAACCACCTTGCAATGACCATTTTCCTAGTTTTTTGTTTGCATTGATGTATGCTGCATTAATGTTTTCCTCATAGGTAAATTGATTACTACGACTTGCATCTGCCAACCATTGATTTTCTTGTTTAATTGTGGCTGCCAAAGTATTGTCTGTATTTACAAAACTTGTTTTAGCACCCATTTCTAAATTTACGCCATTTGAAAGTGGCAAAGTATAATCAATTTTTAAGGCTTTGATAATAATATCAGTATTTGTTGCTGCCCCATTTTGTAGATTAGAACTTAATATTTCTTCATTATTTTTGAAAAACTGATTTGGAATATCTTGAGTACCTTTTCTTGTCCAATAAGAATAATCTGCATCTGCTGTCAATTCTCCTTTTGCAAAAACATGTTTGAAGTTCAAATTCATAGAACCATTTTGCCAATTATCCTGAACATAACTATTGGTTCTCATTTTATCATAAGGATTGTTATTAAAACCGCTAATTGTTGCATTACTGTTAGTGTTACTTCCCCATTCGCCAATACTTCCTGTGCTTAAAAAACCGATTGTAGAGTTTTTGCTGATGTAATAATCTCCACCAAAACGCAAATTATTATTACGCATGGTCATATTCATAATTGCAGCTTGGTCAAAAAAAGTGTTTTCTGTTCCTGCTGGCACTTTACGATTTAATTTTAGGTTATTAATTCTTTCGGCAAAATTAAAATCGTATGTTGCAAATAAACTAATTTTTTTATTTTTATAGTTTAGAGTCAAACCTCCATTAGATTTTGGTAATTGCCCATAAGCTAAACTGATATTTGCCGAGCCATTAAAACCTACATTTTTATCACGTTTCATCACAATATTAATCATTCCAGCATTACCCGCAGCATCATATTTTGCTGATGGATTTTCAATAACTTCTATTCTTTCTATATTTGTAGCCTGTGTAGATTGCAACATTCTGCTCAAATCATCACCTGTTAGATAAGTTTGTTTTCCGTCAATTAGGACAATAACATTTTGTTTTCCTTTCAAACTGATTTTGCCATCTTGGTCTGTGCTTACCCCAGGGGCTTTACTTAATGCGTCTAATGTTGTGCCTGTTGTCAAAATTGGGCTTGCTGCAACATTCATAATTACAGTACCATTTTTAATTTCAATCATTGGTTTTTGTGCTGTAACAGTAACTCCTGTAAGCTTTGTTGAAACTTCAACCATTTTAATTTCATTGAAAACAACAGTAGAATTTTCGTTAGTGATTTCAAAAACAGGCGTAAAAGAGTTTTCATAACCCATCATGCGTACAGAAATTAGATATTTTCCATGAGCCACTTTTTCAATACTAAATTTGCCTTCAATATCTGTTACTGCTCCTCTGAGCATAGAAGAATCTTTTGTATTCAGCAGCAATACATTTGCGAATGGCACAACTTCGCCTTTGGCATCTTTTGATTTTCCGCTAATAGTTCCGATTTTGTTTTGTGCAAAACCTGTCATGCCTAATAACAGTAGTAAATTAAATGCAATGATTGCTAAGACTTTTGCAGGTGTGATATTAAAATAATTGCCGTCTTCGCTAAAATTTTCAGTTGATAAATGAAATGTGTGTTTTGAGTCCATAAAGATTAAAAGTTTTGTTTTTCAGAGTGTGGGCATCTCTAACTTTCAAAAAAAAATCCTCTCTGAAAAAAAGTAAATAAACCAGAGAGGTAAATGAAGTTAAGTTAGCTAATGCTACAACAAAGTTTTCAATTTTTATGCCACTAATATAACTACTTGATAATCAATATATTACATTAATAATTTTACAAAAATATGTACGAAAATGAACAAAGGTGTGTACGATTTTTGTAACTAAGAAAATATACATTTCATATTTCATATTTTTGCTCATACATTGCAAGCAATTCAAAAGCTGCCTTTACTGCATGAATTTCGCCATGATGTACTTTTGCAGCAATGTTTTGTAATTTGGTTTTTATAGCTAAATTTTGGTAAAATCTATCTTCTAATTGTTGTTTAATGGTGTCGTGCATCCATTTGAGGTTTTGTTCTTGTCTTTTGTGTTGCCAAAATCCATTTTCCTTGGTCAAATTTTGGTATTTTGCAATAGTTTCCCAAATTTCACTTAATCCATGCTTTTGCAAAGCCGAACAAGTGAGTACAGGAGTGTACCAATTTCCTTCGTGTGCAGGAAACAACATTAAAGCATTTTGATAATTAATTTTTGCTTGTGTTGCCTTCATTTCATTGCCTTCATCACACTTAGTAATAGCCACCAAATCAGCCATTTCCATAATTCCCTTCTTAATTCCTTGCAATTCATCACCTGCACCTGCTAACATGAGTAGTAAAAAAAAGTCTGTCATCGCAGCCACCGAAGTTTCCGATTGCCCAACACCAACTGTTTCTATGAAAATGACCTCAAAACCTGCTGCTTCACACAATAACATGCTTTCTCGTGTCCGCCGAGTTACACCACCTAATGATGTTCCCGCAGGCGAAGGTCTGATATATGCCAAAGGGTCGCAACTTAATATGTCCATGCGAGTTTTGTCGCCCATGATGCTGCCACCACTTCTTTGGCTGCTTGGGTCAATGGCTAAAACTGCTAATTTTTTACCAAAACCTGTAATCAAACCGCCAAAAAATTCAATAAAAGTGCTTTTGCCAACCCCAGGAACTCCTGTAATTCCTATACGTATGCTATTGCCTGTATAAGGCAAAATATTTTCAATAATAGCCATACCTAAATCATTATCTGTTGCTAATTGGCTCTCTATCAAGGTAATAGCTTGGCTTAAAATGAAACGGTTTTGTGATAAAACTCCATCAACATATTCGTTTATGGCTAATCTTTTTCGCATAAGTAATATTTTCTACTTAGTAAAATTAAATAAAAACTTTCCAAAAGCAAAAAAGCTTTTGGAAAGTGGCGATACTTTCTAAAAGTTTTTTTTACTTTTGGAAAGTTTTTTACTTTCCAAAAGTTTCTATATGAACAAAACTTATCAAAAACTTATAAAATCATTGCACCAAAAAAAAAATAGAATTGCAGAAAATTTATTTTTGGTCGAAGGCACAAAAAGTGTTAGCGAATTATTGCAAACTTACACAAATAAGAATACTGCAACCAATTCTGCAAATAATTTTGTCAATAGTTTTGTCAATAATTTTGTCATTAGGGCATTGTTTTATACGGAAAGTTTTTATGAAATTCATGCGAATAAATTATCTGTAAATCCTGCTTATTCTGCTATCTATCAAGCAATTACGAGCCAAGAAGTTTTGGAACAAAGCGGAACTTTGCAAAGCAATGATGGTGCAATAGCTGTTGTCGAAATTCCAATAGATCCGACTAATTTTGGCACGCAAAACTATGTTTTAGCATTAGATGACATCAGAGACCCAGGAAATTTAGGTGCTATGATACGTATTGCAGATTGGTATGGTATCAAACAGATTATTTGTTCGCAAACAACCGTAGATTGGTATAATCCAAAGGTGATTATTGCTTCTATGGGTTCTTTTTTGCGGGTTACACCTTATTATTGTGATTTGGAAAATTATTTGGAAAATTATGCTATAACTCACACAAAACCAGCTATTTATGGTATGTTTTTAGAAGGTGAAAATTTGCACACCACACAATTTGCTGCTCAAGGAATTATTATAGTCGGCAATGAATCTAACGGAATTTCGTCCAAAATAGCTAATTATGTGAGCAAAAAAATCACAATTCAACGATTTGGCGAAGCCGAATCGTTGAATGCAGCGATGGCAACAGCAATAGTTTTTGATAATTTGCGGAGATATTTGACGTTGGAAATATGAAATAGTGTGTACAAAATATGAAATTAACATGTTGATTATCAAATAGTTATATTATTAAAAATCCAAAATTAAAACTAATTTGTGTATTTTATTGTTTGTGATAATACACTAATTCTAAAAAATATCATGGTTCACGTTTGTAGAAAAGAGCATTTTAATGCAGCACACAAATTGTTTAATCCTAATTGGACAAAAGAAAAAAATGAAGAAGTTTTTGGTTCTTGTGCTAACGAAAATTGGCATGGACACAATTTTGAACTCATTGTAACAGTGAGAGGTAATACAGACCCAGATACTGGTTATGTAATTGATTTAAAAAAATTGGGAGATTTAATGAGAGAAAAAATTATTAAAAAAGTAGACCACAAAAACCTAAATCTTGATGTTGATTTTATGCTTGGTAAACTTACAAGTAGCGAAAATTTAGCTGTTGAATTTTGGAAAATATTAGCTCCTGAAATTGCCAAAATATCCAAAGCCGAGCTATATTGTATCACACTTTATGAAACACCACGCAATTTTGTAGAATATTTTGGGAAGTAATTTACCGAAACTTGAAATTAACTTACACACTAATACAAATTATTTATAATATAATTTTATTGGTTTTTTGTATATCAAATAGTTACGAAATTTTTTCAGATTCGCAGATTCAACTTTGAAATAGCAATTATATTTTAGTCAATTACTAAAATTAATTGCTATTTTTGCAGATAAATAGCAAAACGTAACAAAACAGATATGTCTCAAATTGCCGAATTTCATAAAAGAATTTTTGAAGTCCTGAAATCTATAAAGGAACAAACCATTGTAGATTTTAATTTTACGTTGCGTGATATTGACGAACAACGTAATAATGCTACTATTTATTTGTTTGATGGCAATGAAAATACCGTTTCTTTTTCGTTTTGGGAAGGTCGTGATACCAAAAG
>JAYTNF010000186.1:0-51690 GCA_043748455.1 Cytophagales bacterium | reverse complement strand
TTATCATCAAAATATTTTTTAAACTCCAAAGGTGCAATAATTTTAAATTCTGTATTAAAATTGGTTAGTTTTAAACTTCTATTAAATGCTTTTTCTAAGGTGCTTAAACTATCCACAATTTCAAATGTTTTTTGAGGCATGAGCAAACTACCACTTTTTTTAAACCAAATTACATCTATTTTTTTTACAGTTTTTATAATTTCGTCATAAGTAAAGTTAGGAATTTCAGCCAATGTTGTAATAGCATTTAAAGAAATATTATCTTTAAATTTAGCACTTGGGTCGGCAGTATAAGTTAAATAATTATTCATATTGCCTAACTCTAAGCAAATACCTTCTATATAAGAGTGCATACGTATTTTGTCCTCTGTTTTAGGTTTTTCTTGTTCTTTAAACTCTAAAAGTGCAAAAATACCTAACCCAACTTGCTTAAAAGTTCTATTGTTGCGTAATTCACGATATAAAACGCCACGAATACCTGCTTGCCAATCTTTCATTTGTTTAGCGTCAGGATAATATTTTTCTATGTTTTGATAAATATTAAGCCAAGAAGCAGCCCCATTATTATCTTCCATAATTTTTGCAATTGCTTCTATTTTGGTATAACTCATATTTTATGGTTTAGTTAGTATTAAATATTTTGAAAAAGATATAATTTTAATTACTCATATTATCTTGTACCTTTAAAATTAGGCATCGGATTAGATTTTACCCAAATCACATCATTTAACAACCAATATTGCAAATCTTGCATAATTGCACCAACTCTAAAAATGTTATGATAAGTACCAATAACCCAAATGCTACCTGTGTTTTTTAAAACTCTATAACATTCTGTGAGCCATTCTTTTGTAAATTTGTCATAAACTGCCATCGAGTCAAATTTATCCCAAGCATCATCAACTCCAGCAACTTTTGTTTGATTTGGTCTATATAACTCCCCACTTAATTGTAAGTTATATGGTGGGTCTGCGAAAATTAAATCTACTGAATTATCAGGTAGTTTTTTCAAATTTTCTATGCAATCTCCTTGTACTATTCTGTTTAAATTTTCTTTTATAAAAGACATGATAATTTAAGGTTTAAAATAACAAATAAAATAAGTTAATAACTATAAGTAAGGATTTTCCACCAACACATCAAACCTGCACAAAGAAACAACTTTTTTTAGTTTTATCACAAAAAAATACGCAATAAACTAACAAAATCAGCTTTTCAATATACCTTTGACATGCCGAAAATAAAGCTACCAAGTCTTTAAGACTTGGTAGCTTTATTTTTACCTTACTTTTTAATCAACTCCTCCGCTTTATCAAACAACTTTAATGCTTCTTGTAATTCTTTATCTTGTGATGCAGTGATGCGGAAAAACGTATTTTCTTTGTGCCAAATAGTGCGTGCAATATAAGATTTGAGTTGAAT
The DNA here is from genome assembly GCA_043748455.1 of Cytophagales bacterium. GTDB lineage: Bacteria > Bacteroidota > Bacteroidia > Cytophagales > Thermoflexibacteraceae > JAAFKA01. The sequence continues at coordinate 50,268 of JAYTNF010000186.1, read as the reverse complement.
TTTAAGAAATTCTTTTGATTTTTCATAATCTTTTGCTACAAGTTTTACTTTCTCTGTTTGGGCAAAATCTGTAAAATTTTTCATCTCACTTTCTGATAACTGAAAAGATGTAATATACTCATTTTCAGTCATTTTGCTCAATTTAGCTTTGTGAGTTGTTGCATATTCTAAGGCAAATTCACGCACTAAGTTTTCTTGAAACAAGGCATTTAAGTAATTGCTGTAATAACTTGTGTCTTGTGCCACAAAAAAATCGGGCATAATTCCACCGCCACCATAAACTATTCTACCACCTGTGGTTTTATATTTTTGTTTTTCGTCAAATTTAATGCTATCCGCACTATATAATTCGCCATGTTCGTACCTTTTCGAAATATCTGATGAATATTCGTCTAAATGTCCAGATTCATATTTTTTCTGAATTGACCTGCCACTTGGCGTATAATAGCGTGAAATTGTGAGCCGCAACTCCGAACCATCAGTAAGCATAATAGGTTTTTGTACCAAACCCTTAGCAAATGACCTTCTACCAACAATTAAAGCCCTGTCATTATCTTGCAATGCACCTGCAACAATTTCAGAAGCTGATGCACTTCCTTCGTCAATCAACACAATTAATGCACCTGTTTCGAATAATCCTGTAAAAGATGCGTTTTCTTTGCCATCAAAACGGTTTTCTTTACCATCAGTGTAAACAATTAGCTTCTCACCTGAAATAAATTCATCAGCAATTTTCACAGCTTTATCCATATAACCTCCTGGGTTATCTCGCAAATCCAACACCATTCGTTTCATGCCTTGACTTACTAATTGTTCCATTCCTTTACGAAATTCATCATAAGTTTTTGCCCCAAAACGTGTTACTTTTAAATAACCTGTCTGATAATCAATCATATAACTCACATCTACGGTATAAGTCGGGATTTTATTACGAGTTATTGTAAAAAATAAGGGTTTTGGTTGTCCTTTTCTTTTAACCGTTATCTGAACTTTTGTACCTTTTTTACCTCGCAAGTTTTCAAAAACAGTTTTGTTCGAAACTTTTACCCCCGCAACATTTTTACCTTCAACAGCTATAATTTTATCACCACTTTGCAAACCTACTTCTTCCGAAGGTCCACCTTGAATGGTTGCTACAACTTGAATTGTATCCTTAAAAATAGTAAATTCAACACCAATTCCTTCAAAATCTCCTTCTAAAGGTGCATTCATGGCTTCTACTTCTGAGGCAGGAATATAGGAAGTGTGTGGGTCTAAGTCTTCGAGCATTTTTTTGATACCACTTTCCGCTATTTTATCCATCGCAACACTATCCACATAATACGCATCTATATATTTAAAAATCTCTCGAAATTTTAATGTAGCTGCATTTACATCTTGGTCTGTACCTCGACTAAACATTTTTGCACCAATAAATATGCCTGCACATAGTGTAATGGCAATAATTAAAGGCAAACGAACATAATACATAATACTTGGGTTAGGACTATAAATAAAATTTTTTCAGTTTAATAAAATTTTCTACATCTTGATGCACTAAATATTTGATAGATTTGTAGGCTTTGATACTATTTCGAATAAAAGTAGCCGAAATATCAATCATTGGAGCTTCAATAATAGTAACTTTTGGGTGCTGGTGCAAATCTGTAACCTCTGCATGAGGTCTTCGATAAACCAAAATATCAAAATTTTCCAAGATTTGCTCATAATTTTTCCACTTTTTAAATTCTTTCAAATTATCCTCACCAATAATTAATTTAAAATGATGTTGCGGGTATTTTTTTTGCAAGAAAGTCAGCGTATCTATTGTAAAACTTGGTTTAGGCAAATTAAATTCAATATCTGATGCAATAAATTTCGGGTGGTCTGCAATAGCAAGCCTAACCATATCAATTCGGTCAAACTGATGTAATAATGATGAACTTTTTTTGAATGGATTTTGCGGCGAAACCACAAACCAAACTTGATTCACATCGCCAAATTCAGCCATTGTATTACCAATAACCAAATGTCCAATATGAATAGGATTAAAAGAGCCAAAAAACAAACCAATCTTCATAATGAATTAAATTAGAAATACACATATTCATACTTAATAATTTCCACTTCTTTAGCATTTTTATCTGTTTCTCTACTTGTTTGTAATATTCCCTTTTCGTAATTATTTGTAATCGTAGAATTTAAAAATCCATTGTAATAACTTGTCGTAATTTCTTTAATAATTTCGCTATTTTTATAGAAAAACTCCGTTTTGCTGTCTAATTTCCATGTTTCTTTGGGATTTTTTCTACTTTCCATTTTCATGAAAGTTATTTTGCCTGTTTTATCATAAACGAAGATCTTATGAGATTCGCCAGACTCATAAGCGTAAATAATTTCTTGTAATTGCTGTTTCTTATTATAAATATTTTTTTCCAAAACCATAGATTTAGAACTTAGCAAGTCTGTAAAAACTACTTTTTCTAAACTGTCAAAAGTGGTATAAAAAAATGTTTTTTCGGTTTTTTTGTCAAAATCAAATTTCCAATTTGTGCCATCTTTTCTAAACCATTTGCTATATTCTATTTGTTTGCTAATTTTGCGAGTTTTTGTATAAAAAAACTCCTCAATAACATAAGCACTATCTTCGTCCAAAAGATTTTGCCAACGTCTATGCAATAGTTTTTTACCTGTTGCATCTAAACTGTCTTCTATAACATAAAAAGGATATGCACCAAACTCACCTAAACCAATAATTTTATTTTTTTGATAACTATATTTTGTAATTCCATTGCCATTACTTTCGCCACACATCACATTTTCAGTAATTAATCTGTCTTCTTTGTCATATTGATATTGTTCGGTGCAATAATATTTTGGTTGTTCACGCAATAATAAATGCCCTTTTTTATCATATTGTTCTTTTAATAGTAACGAAAATTCAGTTTCCTCTGCTGATTTTGCCATAGCAATTTTTTGTTTTAGTTGAGCAAAACCTGCAAAACTCAAACAAAAAAGGAATGTAAATGTTAAATATGGAATATAATATGTGAAATATGAAAATAATTTATATAATAGTTTCATTTATGATTTTGTAATAATTTTAAAACATCAATAGAGTTTATGAGGTTTGTACCACAGACTTTAGTCTATGCTTTTAATATGTTGATAATCAAGCAATTAGTTCACAGACTAAAGTCTGTGATACAAAATCATAATAATGTCTAATATATAAAAAATATTTCATATTTCATGCATCATATTTCAAATATACCTTTCTATATTTTCTTGCACAAACAAATTATGATTATCTAAACAAATAGCACATAAACTACCTAAATAACTTGCAGGAATATCTATTGACTTGCGTTGTGCATACACGCAACCATTATCAAGAGGAATTAAATTAGACTTTTCTGCTATTTTGCGTCTAATTACTTCCAAAGGTACAGTTTGATGCCCATAAATAATTGTTTTGCCATTTGTAATTGTTATATTATTTTCGGGATTATTGGTAAATAACATGGCTCTTTTATCTTCAAAAGGGTTTGGAGTTTTGAAATTAAAGCCTGCATGAACCAATAAATGTTGAGGTAATTCATAAAAATAAACCATTTTTTCAAATAACCGTGTGTATTTTGTTTGCAACTTTCCGTTGTCATCTAATAAATTTTCAGTTTTGTTTAACCTCATATATTTATGAAACAATCTTGTGTTTTCTTTTTTTGAAAGTTGCAAAACTTCCTCCTCGTGATTTCCACGCAAGGGAAATACCTGAAACCCATTAGTTTTTAACTCGATAATAAAATCTAAAACCCCTTTGCTATCAACGCCTTTATCTATATAATCTCCTAATAAAAACAGGTAATCTTTTTTATTTACTTGCAATTTATCTTCTACTAATTTGCGAAAAGTACGCACACAGCCATGAACATCACCTACTACATAAGTGCTGCCAACAGTATTTTGCGTAATTTTCTTACCAATTACCATGATTGTTAAATGTTTTATAAATATAAAGTTACAAATGTAACAAATTCATTCAATTTTTCTAAACATTTTGTTTAACGAAAATTTATCAATGAATCCATATAATTTAAAAAATAATTGGAATAGATTTTAGTCTATTCCAATGAAATATAAAATAAATCTTAACTTAATTATTTTTCCCAAAGCCTCTGTGTTCGCAACAGTTTTCTGGTATATTCATAACCTATTACATACATTTCTTCGGCATATCCAATATCAAAAACAGTAAAATGACGCAAATCTGGTGGCTCTATTGTCAAGTTACAAATTTTCTTTGAAGTTTCCACATTTGGACTGATAGCCAAATAACCAACTCTTTCAACCAATTCTTTAACATTTGGAATATTTTGTTTCTCAAATGGAGGATTGATATTAATACCGATTAAATACTCACATTTATCTTTGATAATTTCACTCGGCATATTGTTCAGAATTCCACCATCAACATAATGTTTGCCTTCAATGAGAATAGGTGCAAAAACCACAGGAATGCAACACGATGCTTGTATGTGCATGATTAAGTCTCCATGCGAGAAATATTCAATTTTACCACTTTCTAAGCAAGTTGCTGCCACATATAATGGGATTTTTAGAGTTTCAAAAGTGTTGTTTTCTAGAAAAATTTTGCGAAATACCTTATCTGTTTTTTTCATATTTAACACGCCTTTAAAATTGGTAGCAAGGCGAAAAATGGTTAAATAATTGGTACGAATTAGGAAATCAAGCACCTCTTTTGGCTCTTTGCCTGCGGCATATAATGAGGCTACGATAGAGCCAGCACTTGTTCCTGAAATTACAGAAATGGAATTTTTTAAACCGACTTCATTTAAGGCTTGCAAAACACCAAGATGAGCAATACCTCTTGCAGCACCTCCAGAAAGAGCTAAACCTAATTTTTTTTGCTCCAAAAAAGCCACATTTAAACCTGTAAAATCTTCTTTAACTCCAAAACCAATGCTTTCAATTACTTTTTTTTTTCAGCAGGCAACTGCATACCATCTAATTGGTTGAGTTGTTTACGAATTTTATACTCACATTCTTGCACAATTTCGTCTGCTGTTTTGCCCTCTCTTTCTACTTGTTCTAATAATGTAGCTTTTATTTTTACACCAAAAGGAATTGGTAAATAGTTATAACGTACTAACTCCCAAAAACCATCAAAAGCAACGGGCAGTATGATGGCATCAGGACATTCTGCTAACAAAGTTACTAAACCTCTTGATTTAAAAGGTTTCATTTTTCCGTCAGAGGCTCTTGTGCCTTCAGGAAAAATACAGCCACAATACTTATTGTCCTGTATAAATTTACCAAATTTTCTTAATTCGGGTAGTGCTTGTTCTGGATTTTTACGGTCAATAAGGGCAGAGCCTCCATAACGCAAATTGTAAGAAATGCCTGGTATTCCTTTTGAAAGTTCTATTTTTGATACAAATTTGGCGTGATGACGTTCAAAAATTAGCACCAATGCTGCAATATCAAACAAACTTTGATGGTTGGCAATAACTAAAATTGGTTTATCTGTGGAAATGGTAACAGGTAATCGTGGCAAATCCCAGCTTGTGCCTACAAATTTTAAGGTATAAATAAGCAGTTTTCCTAATACATCTGCACCATATTTCTGACCTTTGTAGCCAAATAAATGCCGTCCCAGAACTTGCATCACATGACACAAGCATAACGAAAAGAGGAAGGCTAAAATCCAAAAAGGCGTAAATACCCAGCCAAAAAATTTTTGCATGGTAGTTTAAATATTTAGTTTGATGATACAACTTTATGATTAAAGTTTGTCTTATTGCAAAACTATGAAAATATTATATTTGTAACAAAAAGAAACTAATATTTTAAACAGTAGTAAATGAAAACTTTGATATTTTCATTAAAACTCTTGAGAAAGTATTTTTTTGTTAGATACCTCAAAATTCGGAGTTATATTCTTTTTTTTTCGTTTTCTTAAAATCAGAAGGTAAGAAATATCTAATAAAGTAACGATAATACAACAAGCAAGCAAGAAATAATTGTCAGACCATTTCAAGAAACAAATAATGCTAATCATACCAGTTCCTAAAAATTTATACCATGCAGTATAATATGATGGTTTTTGTGAATCATTTTTATTTATAAATTGCAAAATGTATGCAAATGACATCACAACATTTAGCACCATTGCAGAAGTTACACCCAGATTGTTATCGTAACCTTGATGGCTAAAAAATAGGTAAAACATAACCAAAACACAATCCAAAATATTACTGATACATAGAAAGCACTAAAATATTTAGGAATATCAATAGTTTTTAAAATATTTAAAATTGGTAGATTATCCTTATTATATTTGCAAGAATAATAAAGTATTAGGCAATCCATGAAGAACCAGATTTTACAACCTAATACAATAATCCAACTCATGGCTTGATTAGACAAAAATCCCCAATACAATTCCCAAGCAATATTGGCACAAACAACTAGAAATGGTATTTCAACAAAACGATATTTTTTAATATTTCTTAATACGATGGCATATAGAATTACCCAACATAGAAAACCAATGACTAATATAATTACTTCTATTCTTGTGTAATCTGTAAGACCTAAAAAATGTCTTAGCCTAAAATTGTTCAACATAAGTTTATACGCCTACTATTTCTTTATTTGTGATAGTTTCTATGTGGTGTTTTAATACTTTTTTCCCTTTGGTATTTTTTTTATTATTGTTTGCTACTGTAAGATTTCTAACTTTTGTAAGAATAAATGTGGCTGTAAATACAATAGCTGCCATTAATAAAAACAAATAATTGTTACCAATATCTTGTAGCAGTAATACCATGATTACAATCCCAGTGCTGAATAATACCAATATAAGTGTAGCTGCCAAATGTGAAATATTACAATCTATTAATAAATGGTGAATGTGGTTTCTATCAGGCGAAAAGGGTGATTTTCTCTGTAAAGCTCTAATGGTAAATACTCTCAAAGTATCATAAAGTGGAAGAATAAGAATGGACAAACTTGTGGCAACAGATGCCTTAATTTCAATAAGACGATATACTGCCGTTGGGTGAAGTTCTATAAATTTAATAGCCAGAATAGACATTAAAAAACCTAATAATAATGAACCTGTATCTCCCATAAATACTTTTGCGGGTGTGATGTTATAATACAAAAATCCTACTAATGCACCAGTAATTGTAAATGCGATGAGTGCAAACTGATGCAAACCCATGAGATAAAATAAAATTCCGAAAGATAATGAGGTTATACAACCAATCATTCCGAGTAAACCATTTATGCCATCTATCAGGTTAAAAGAATTGGTAACAACTATAATTGTGATAAGAGAAAAAATACTACCAACCCAAAAAGGTATCTCATAAATTCCTAAAAAACCATGAAAATTTGTCAAATTAATTCCTCCAAAGAAAATGACAATAAGAGAGGCTAATATTTGAGCAACTAATTTTTTGCCCGATGACACTCCAATAATATCATCTTTAAATCCTACTGCCAAAATAACTAAAATGGCACACAACAAATAGTTCCATTCTTTCATTACAGCTGTGTCCATAAAAAATAGTGCTGTGAATAAAAAACCTATTGCAACTACTAAACCGCCGAGTCGAGGAATTTGATTTTTATGAACTTTTCGTTCGTCAGGTACATCAAAAAGATGTTTCACTTTTGCAATATTAATGATATGTGGGGTAAGAGCTAATACAATTAGCATAGCCATTACAAAAGACAAAGATAAGTAGAGCATAGTTTTAGATTATCTATTTTTAAATTACCTTTAATAAGTTACGCAAGGAACTTTAATAAGTTTAACAATTTTTCACAAAGGTATGATTTTATGTGCAATATTTATACAAATTTATGATTTTTTGAAAAATTAGGTTGAAATTTATTTACAAATGCTTAAAATATGCACCTTATAAAGTGATTTTGGAATATTTTAGGTTGCAAGAAGTATGTAGAATTTTCTCCTATAAATTTAATCTTTTTTGTAATAGGTTTTCCGCATAAAATTTTTTGTCATTCTGAGCTAAGTGGGCAGAATGACAAATTCAGCATGTCAGTATCCAATTATTACATCAAGATTGTAATAAGTCATACCCTTGCAACTTACATTACCTACTTAGCTCAAAATAGAAAAATAATTTTGGTGTAAAAACCATAGAAATTACCAATGTCTGTATGCCATTTCTGCTAAAATAAAATCAACTTCTTCATCAATATCAATAGCCTCATGTTTTGGTATTTCATACAAATAAGGACGATTGCCAACTCTATTATGTTTAGTTGTTAAAATTTCTTTGTTGAAAAGATAAAAGCAAGAATTTTCTTCATAAATTGGTGGTAAGTCTTGTGTTCTTAGCAAAATATTAGGATTATGATTTACTGCACGTGCCAAACTATCCCACAAACGAGTTTGTAATCTTGTAACAGAAAATAAGGAATCATAAATTGGGTAATGTTGCAAAAAGAACTCAATAGCTTTTGTCAAGGTTTCTGTGGTCAAAAGAGGATTTGTGCTGTGTGTTTGCAAATAAAAATCAGAAGGAACTTGATTGACAATATTAAGCAACACATCATTCATCGGAATTGAACCATCTTGCAAATGTTGGGGTCTTTCTAACAAAATAACTTGTGGAAAATGCTGTTTTGTGTACTCAAAAATAATCGGACTATCTGTGTCTATCACAATTTGATGAATGTGTGGACATGCTGCCAAACTTGCAGTTACATAATGAAATAACGGTTTTCCATTAAAATTGCGATAATTTTTACCTTTTACCCTTTCGCTATTGTGTCTCATGGGAACAATGGCAGTAATTTGTGGCTTTTCTTTCATGTGTATTATTGCTTGTTATTGACTTTAAAAACGACAAATATTGATAGTTTTGTTCTTTTTTACAAAATAAAAAGATTTTTATTTGCTTTAAATTATATTTTTAATTACATTAATTCAGTTATTTGTTAAATTACATTGATAATTTTGGAACTTTATAAGCTATATTTTTGTAACTAATTCGATTTTAGTAAAATAATCAATAAGTAAGTTTTAACGAAATATAAAATTTCAAAAAATAATTCAAACTTAGATACTATATTTTATTAAAAAAAATAACAAAATTTGCTATATCAAACAAACTTATTTGTACTTTCGCAAACTTTTTCAAAACTTTAAAACAGTTAAAATATTATGTATTGGACATTAGAATTAGCCTCATATTTAGAAGACGCACCTTGGCCTGCAACAAAAGATGAACTTATTGATTATTCCATTCGTTCTGGTGCACCATTAGAAGTAGTAGAAAACTTGCAAGAATTGGAAGATGACGGACAGCCTTATGAAAATATAGAAGAAATTTGGCCTGATTATCCAACCAAAGACGATTTCTTTTTTAATGAGGACGAATATTAGATAGTTGAAACAGATGACATTCACATTAAATGAATATCATCTGTTTTTTTTTGCAATATTTTAATCTTTGTATCATTAATTTTTATAGACCAAAGTTACAAAAATAAACCCAAAACAAAAAACCTGTCAAGTTTCAAAAACTTAATAGGTTTAGCCTACAAATACCGTTTCAAAATTGCTTCCTTAATTTTCATTACTTCATTTTATCTCATTTTCTCTATTTCCTTATGCAATTCTTCCCTTACAGTTTCAAAATATGCCTCAAAATCGGTAATTTCTGAAACTTCTTGATAGGTTTTGCTATTTTTTAGGCTATGAATATTTTGCAATAAAATTTGTAATTCTTGGCTTAAATGTAAAATTTCAGCTTGTAACTCTGTTTTTTCACTAATAGTTTCGTGTTTATTGTGCAAAGGCTTACCATTTTCGAGATATTCCAAAATTTCTGTTACAGTTTGCAAATCATTTTTGTGGTAGGCATTTTTTAGCTTGATAAAAATTGCTTCGGCTTGTACTTTTTGATTTTCTGTAACACTATCAGGGTGGCATAATTTTGAGGCTTTGCGATACTTTTGTTTCAAAGTTTGAGCATCTGTTTCGTTTAAGGCAAAAGGTTGAGGCTTACTTTTTTCGGTTTCAAAATTTTGGCGATATTGTTCATATTCTTTGCGAGTTTCTTCGCTACGTTGCTGTGATTTTTCGTTTTTGGGTTGCTTGGCTGCATTTTTTGCTGCTTGTTCCTGTCGCAAAGCCAATAATTGCAATAATAAATGCCCAACTTGCAAACTATATTGCTGTTCAAAATTGTGAATAACTTTTTCAATATCTGTTTTTTCGTCTTGTAAGCTACTAATTTGCAACTGCAAAGATTTGATTTCTAAACGCAAGCCAAAAATTTCGCTATCCACATAAATTGTCAAAGCCTTGTGTTTTTCCAAAAACTCTGCAATCAAACGACTTGCATCACCATATTTTTGTGTTTCTATGCTTGTAACAATATTTTGCAAATCTGCCACAATTCCGCCTAAATTCAGATGCTTTTTTAGCTTTTTGTTTTGCAATTCAATGTCTTCAACGTCTTGCAAAGCAATAGCTGCTTTTAGCATTTCCAACCGTTTTACTATTGCCAAGTAATCTATATTTTCGTTTTTTTGTCCCGAATATTTTTGTTTTAGGCGTTGAAATTCCAAAATATATTCATCTGCAAAACTTTCGCTATGTTTAGTAACCGTAATATTTTCGTCATTTTTTTGTGCCTTCACTGTCCAATTATACGAACCTGTAATAACCACTTTTCTATCAATGACACAAAATTTATTGTGCATCGGATTACGGTCAAAATCAGAAATAGGAATCCAGATAATTGTTGCCCCAAAAGTTTCTAATTCATTGAAATTCAAATAGTTATTAATTCTATCTTGCAATAGCATTACAGAAATTGCCACACCATTTTTTGCTTTTTGTCGCAAAACCTCAAATAATTCGGCATCTGTAAACCACGCCACCGCCACCAAAATTTGTGTTTCTGCCTTTGCTAATTGACTTAAAATAATAGGTTGAATATCCTCAAAATGGGCTTGGGTTTGCATTAGGTTTTGTTGGGGGTTTAGTTGAACAAAGATATGAAAAAGAATAGAAATATCTTATCAAAAAGCATTTTTTTACGTTGGCAACGGTGCATTTTCGCACCTTGACAATCGTAAAAAAACATACCTACCAATTTTTTACGATTGTCAAGGCTTAGGCAGCCCCGTGCGAAAAAGCACCATTGCCAACGTAAAAAATCAATAGTAAAAAAACAAATCCTACCCTTGTCAAGGCTTATCAGCGGGGCTGCCATCAGCCATTGCCAACGTAGGAAGTTTTACCAAAAACAAAACCAAAAGGAAAGGAAACGAAAAGCATTTTCTGTTCCGTTAGGAACTTCATATTGGTAGCAAAACGAAAACTCCTGAAACCACTTAGCACCTACGGTGCAAAGAAAGGAAAGAGGGCAATTTTTGCTACCAATATACAGCCCTTACAGGGCAAAAAGCATTTTTTTACGTTGGCAATGGTCGATAGACCTTGACAACCGTAAAAAACAACCTCCTACGCTTATCAAGGCTTATCAGCGGGGCTGCCATCAGCCATTGCCAACGTAGGAAGTTTTACCAAAAACAAAACCAAAAGGAAAGTAAACGAAAAGCATAAAATTAGGAGATGACAGATTAAAAAATTACCAAATCACATCACAATTTGGCTGTGCTTGTTCAAAGTTTTTTATTTCTAAACTACTGATTTGATTATCACTACAATTTAATAACTGTAAATTATTTAGTTTTAGCAAAGGTTCTAAACTGTTGATTTGATTTTCGTTACATCGTAATTTTTGCAAGTTTTTCAACTCTCGTAATGGTTCCAAACTACTGACTTCATTATATTCACAATCTATTATTTGCAGATTTTTTAACTCTTGTAGTGGCTCTAAACTGCTGATTTGATTATAAAAACAATGTAATTCTTGTAAGTTTCTTAATTCTTGCAAAGACTTGAGGCTACTGATTTGATTATGCACGCAATGTAATACTTGTAAGTTACTCAATTCTTGCAAAGGCTCTAAATTGCTAATTTGATTACCACCACAAAATATTTTTTGTAAATGTCCCAATTTTTGCAAGGGAGACAAATCGCTAATTTTATTATTACCACAATATATTTCTTGTAAATATTTCAATTCTTGCAAAGGCTCTAAACTGATAATTTGATTCTCCACACAAACCAAATATCTCAAATTTTTCAACTCTTGCAAAGGCAACAAAGTATCAATACCACAATTCCACAACCAGAAGCTATTAATTTGATAAATTTTCTTAAACTGTTGTTGGGTTATTTTAGGTAAACTCGTACTAAAATATATTTTAAATTCTTGTTCATAAAGTTCAGAAAAAACTTCTCGTCTATATTTTTTTCCCTTACCAACCAAATTAGTATTTAATGCAATTCCTTTTTCCCAAAACTCCAAATGCACCATAAAAATATGTTGCCAATTGTATTCTTCTAAACCTTCTGCTTGTAAATTCCCATATTGCAACAACCCATCCCACCACTCCATAGTCAAAGGACAATAATCATCTAAAATTCTTTCCAAAACCTCATTCAACCCTTTCACCTCAATACTTTGCCCCATCACCGCATTTTTCACCAAATTCAACAGTTTTTGCACCGTTTTATTATCTATGTCCTCTATTTTTGGCAAAATTTCGGAGGCAAAAGGGTTGAGTATATCTTGGCGAGAAAGTAGCAAGTTTTCGCCTTTTTGGAGTTCATAGAGTTCGGGCTGTTGGGCAAGAGCAGCCAAAGACAAGGCAATAATGGCAATGCTATAATCGTCAATCGTTGCGTTATAGTCCGTGCCTTTTCGCTGCGGGTGTTGGTAATCTGTGCCACCGAGTTCTGCCGCTTCGTGTCCTTGCAGGGCAGGCACATACATACCGTCATAATCTACCAGCACCAGCTCCCCCGCAGGCGTAACCAAAATATTATCGTGTTTGAGGTCGCCATGAGCTATGGGCAAAGTCAATAAATAGCTTGCCATTTCACAAAATTTATCCGCTAATTGGCTCAAAGCCTCCTTATTTTGTGCTTTGCAATGGTTTTTTACGGTTTCGCCCAGCGTTTTTCCTTCCACCCAGTCCATCGCCACCACCGCATAGTCTTGTGCGTGATTTCCCGTATCTATCCAAAGTTCTTCGGGCAAATACCGATAAGGCACAAAATAGTTCGGCTTATTTTTTTCCAAATACGCAGCAATATGTTGTTGGCGTAACTGCCTATCTGTCAAGTGTTTATGAAAACATTTAACCGCCATCAGTTTATTTGTATCTGTTTTCCGCATCTTAAAAACAACCGCAAGACCACCTGTTGCAAATTTTGGCTCACCATTTACCTGCACCGCCTCAATCGGCAGCAAATCTTTAAAACTATTCGCAGCATCAAGCACCGCCTGTTTATAATCTGAAATTAAGGGTTGTAACATAAAGTAGTTGTAAGTTCTAAATTGTAAGTTTTAATTTTTTTTATTTTTAGCAACGTAGTTGCGTACCGTTGGTAGAAAAAAAGATTTTATTTTTTTAAGTGCCGTTAGGCACGATATATTTATAGTAAAAATAACATCAAATCCCCAAAGTGCCGTAGGCACGATATATATTTCGTGCCTACGGCACTTTGAAAAATGGAAAAATTGCACTACTATAAATATTTCGTGCCTAACGGCACTTAAAAAATAAAATATTGCTTATTTTTTGTCATTCTGAGCAAAGCGAAGAATGACAAATTTTTTAAAATGCTATTAAAATTACCGTATAATCATCTCTCACCACACAATTTTTTTCATAATTTCTATACACAAATTTCTCAAAAACATTCATTTCCAAAGCCACTTTTAAACTATCTAACCACAATTCAAAAGACTGTTTTTTGTTATAATTTGTTTCGTTATTTTGCAATAATTCCTTCATTTTAAAACCTTTTTCGGCTATTGTTTGCAAATGCTTTTTGTCTGTTTCGTCCTCACTGCGTAGCAAATAATTGAGCCAAATCCATTGAGCCATAGCATCAGAAGCTAATATAAATACTTGATTATCAAGTAATTGATATTTTCCTGCCGAAAATTGCGTGTCATTCGTGCTTTCGTCTGCCCAATTTAGCAAAACAGGATTTTGTTCAAAAAACAACAAATTTTCAATATGCGTTGGCAAACTTAGTTTATTGCTAATTTTGTCATAACAAAACAACACACTATCACCAATATTGACAAAATGAAATAGCTTTTCCGTTTCATTTATCCACACCGCCACCAAAGTAGCAGCCGAACCTTCCTGCAAAAATTTATTAGACAAAAACGTATCTTTTTGAGCCAAAGGCAAATACATTTCATAAAATTTACTGCAATTTTCACCCAACCAAACATCAACTTCTGCCAAAGAAAGCAAAGGTTTTTCGGGCAAATTTTGGCACAAAAACTCTGCCCATTCCGCAGCAAAAACTCCTGTACCACCTGCACCATCAGCTAAGGAAATTAGCTTAGTTGTTGTTAAATTTGTTGTGGAGTTTGTTGCAAAATCTTTGATACAAAAAGCATCTTCATTTTTGCGATTTGCGTCATTTTCGGGTTTTGCGGTGCTTTGTGCAAGTATTTTCATAGTGGTTTTTTCTGTAGCATAGACTTTAGTCTGTGCTGTAATTAGCGTAAAGCACAGACTAAAGTCTATGCTACAGTTTCATTTATATTTTTTGATTTGTTCTTGTGCCAACATTCATTACATTTACCAACGCATCTGCACCTGCATTATGCACCATTGCTTTAAATGGTTGTGTAGTTGATAAGTTAAACAAAGTTGCAATTTCTTGGTGGTAATTTTTGGGCATTAAACTTGACATTTCAAACAATAATTTAGCGTGTTTGTCGTCAGGTAATTGCGAAATATCGGCTGGAAAATATGTAGCTTCTTTCAAACTTGTTTCTACAAAAACATTGAATAACAACACATTGCCATCATTTGTCGCCAAATTTTTTAATTCGTTTGCCTTTGCTATCAGTTTTTCGTCATTCGCATCAGTCGCAGCACCGTCTGTAATGTTGATAATTGTGGGCGGATAACTGTATGGATTTTTGCTTATCCACGTTTTCAATATATTTTCGGCTTCGCAAAAAGCAGCATACATAGGAGTTTTATTTTCGGCAATCGCAGAAAACCACGAATGTTCAAAAATTTCTACTTCGGTTTCTCCTATTCTTGATTTTTTGATTTCTTTGTAGGCTTGTTTTTGTGCATTTTCTTTCAAATCGGGGGGCGTAACCCACGTTTTGCCTTGCAAATTTCCTTCCCAAAGTAAGTTAGCTTTTTCGCTATCTTGTCCGTAGCCAATAATAGCAATGTCAAAATATTCGCCAATTCCGTAATCTTTTGTGCATTTATTGACCAATTCGTCTAAGGTTTTGTTCAAAATTCGGGTTACTAAGCCAGCTTTTGTGTGTGCAATGCCTTTGTATTGCAAATCTCCTTTTGCCATAGAACCCGATTGGTCGACAAGAAAAACAAAGGCAGTAGGTTGCCCTCGTTTGATTTCGGCTTGGTATTTTCCTGTAATTTTTTCTACTAATTTCATCGCAAGGCTAAGGCGTTGCATAATGTCTGCGGTTTGATTTTGGATAATTAAACCGTTGTTTGGGGGTTGGTTTTCCATTTTTTGAGGTTTTTCGTTGGTTTTTTACCTATTAATGTAAGTTGCGTAGAATGTACTGCACCCTTTAGGGTGCAAGGTTTTTAATAAATTTGCTTTGTAAATTTATTAAAAACTCTAAAATTAATATTATTTTCTGGATTTTAGTCCTATTTTGTAATGACCTTGCACCCTAAAGGGTGCGGTACAATTCACTACGCAACTTACATCTATTAGGCAACTCAAAGAATAGCACAGACTAAAGTCTATGCTACAATAACTTATTCCAAAATCACAACTCTCACAGAATCTCTATCTGTTTTTGTCGAATCTTTCACTATCTTAACTTGACATCTGTAAGATTTTGTAATTTTTATGTTCTTTTCTTTAGTAAATCCACCTTTTGTATAATCGTATAATCCAGAATTATAAACTTTCTCTATATAACGTCCAAAAATTGGCAACGCCATTTTCGAACCTTCGCCCAAGTCTGATGTTCTAAAATGTATGCTTCTGTCCTCCCCTCCTACCCAAGTTCCTGTTACCAAATCTTTTGTAACACCCATATACCAACCATCGGCATGATTAGATGATGTGCCTGTTTTCCCTCCAACTTCCATACCTTTGTCGTGAATATTGAAACGCCATAAAGCACCCGAAGTTCCCATTGGCTCAACCATACTTCCACGCAACATTTGTTTCATTAAAAATGCCGTTTCTGGCGTTACAGCACGTTTTCTTTTAGGATTTGGTCTATAAATTACCTTGCCATTTTTGTCTTCTATTTTCGAAATTACTTGCGGCTCTGTCCAAATTCCTTCGTTCATAAACACACAGTAAGCAGCAGTCATTTCATAAACTGTAACATCATTTGCACCCAAACATACAGAAGGAAAAGATGCCATAGGACTCGAAATTCCTATTCTTTTGGCGTATTCAATCAC
The DNA here is from genome assembly GCA_043748455.1 of Cytophagales bacterium. Classification (GTDB taxonomy): domain Bacteria; phylum Bacteroidota; class Bacteroidia; order Cytophagales; family Thermoflexibacteraceae; genus JAAFKA01. The sequence continues at coordinate 33,693 of JAYTNF010000186.1, read as the reverse complement.
CGTTTCCCAGCCTATTTTCTGCGTTAATTGTGCTGTAACTGTATTAAATGACCTTGCCATTGCATAACGCAAAGTAATTGTGTCCATTGAACAATACCAATCAGCATTATGTGGCGACCAAGTTTTTGGCTTGCCATCTTCCATATATAAAATTTGCACAGGTCTATCCACAATGCGTGTGCATGGCGACATGCCCGCCGAATCAAAAGCTGCTGCATAAACAAAAGGCTTAAAAGTAGAACCAGGTTGCCTGCGTGCTTGTCTGACATTATCATATTTGAAATAACGGTAATTAATATCACCCACCCAAGCCTTAATTTCGCCAGAATATGGATTCATGCTCATCACGCCTGTATGCATAATATGCTTGTAATATCGCAAAGAATCGAAAGAACTTAGCAAAGTATCACGTTCTCCGTTCCACGTAAAAACTTTCATTTCCTTTGGACTTTTCAATAACAACATCACAGAATCAGGTCTATTTGGGTGCAATTTGGTATAATATTGAAATATTTTAGTCTTTTCTATGGCTTGTTCGAGATAATTGGGCAATTCACGACCTTTTTTATCTGTCCAAGGGTTTTGTCCTTTCCAATGTTCGAAAAATTTTGTTTGCAAAATTTTCATGTTTTCAGCAACAGATTCCTCAGCAAATTTTTGTAATCTCGAATCAATCGTTGTATAAATTTTCAACCCATCAGCATGCAAATCCAAACCACGTTCTGCACAAATTTTCTCTAATTGCATCGTCAAATAGTCTTTGAAGTGCATACTTACCCCACTTTCCATAATTTCGGGTGTGTATTTTGGCATAAGTGGCAATTTTGAAACAGAATCTAACTCTTTTTTTGTCAAATGATTAGATTTTAACATTTGTCCTAAAACTGTATTACGGCGAAATAATGCTTTTTTAGGATTGCGAAATGGATTATAGGCTGTTGTGGCTTTCAAAATACCAACTAACATGGCAGCTTCTTGGACGTTGAGTGAGGCAGGAGTTTTATTAAAAAAAGTTTTAGACGCAATTTTAATTCCATACGAATCATTACCAAAATCTACTGTATTCAAATACATTTCAATAATTTCCTCTTTGGTATAATTTTGTTCAAGATTTATGGCTGTTATCCATTCTTTGGTCTTGATTATCAGTACTTTAATTATTGGAACATTACCTAATCTGCCTTGTGAAGCACCCATTCGGGTTTGAAAAAGGTTTTTTGCTAATTGTTGGGTTAAAGTGCTGCCTCCTCCCCTATTGCTACCTGTAATATTGTGGAATAAAACGCCAAAAATAGCGGGCAAATCAATACCTGAATGTTCTTGAAAACGTGCATCTTCTGTGGCAACTAAGGCTTGAATTAAATAAGGCGAAATTTTATTATAATGCACCATACTCCGATTTTCACGAAAATATTTGCCTAATAATTTTTTATCATGGGTATAAATTTCTGAAACTAAGGGAATTTTAGGCTTTTCGAGTCTTGCAGTGCTTGGTAATGTTCCAAAAAGATTAAATAAATTATATTCAACAGATTTGAAAAATACAAGTAAGCCAAACCAAAATCCAAAGAAAGCATACCAAAAATAACGCACTGTTTTATTAAAAAACGGTTCATTTGGTTTTGGGCGTATAAATTCTATGGTTTGTTTGCAAACAAAAATAAATTTAGTGCTTAGCAATTCAAACAAATTTCTAATATTTTGTTCGAGATTTACAGGGGTTTGTTTGTCAGTATTCAAAGTTTGCTTGTTTTTAGACTTACAAAGCTATTAATTATCCATTTAAAATCAAATATTTTAATTGTCTCAAAGCATAAATAATTTGCAGTAAATCTTGCTTTTCGGTAGCAAAAAACTGTCTGCTTGTGCAATATTCTGTTCCAACTAAGGTTGCTAAACGCCAAGTACCACCAATTAAAAAACCTCCATAAATTGGTTTATTGTCATTATTTTCTTTTTGTGCTGCCAACATTGCCAATAACATTTGTGCTTCTGGGTCTTTTTTTTCTCCTTTTGCTTTCTTAAATTCTTGCAAGAAAAAGTAAGGGTGCGTTGGCGTTTTGAAAATAGAAGATGCAGAAACCATGCAATCACAAATCACAGAAATTGTGTAGTCATTGATTTCACAAGACAAAGGTCTTTCATAAAAAACTCTAATTTTATTAGCTATATCTATATCTGCAATTTCAAATAAAGGTGCTATTAAACGAATTTTCATTTCTTCTTCGTTTAAATAATCACTTGAAACAAGCATTTCTTGATGCACTTTATCTAATTGTTTTTGTTCAAATGCATCAAGTTCAAAAGGCACATTAAGCCAATTATCTAAATGTTTGCAAATTCCACTTCTCTCTAATTTAAAAACTTTTGCAATAAGAGAAAGGTCAAAAGGCATTTTCTTAATTTCCATAATTCGCAGTGTTTTTACAAAGATACGAAAATTATCAAACAACCATAATACTAATCTCCAAAAGAAATTCCTACACCTCTTGCGGCTTTCATCAAATAAGAATTTACATCAACCAAATTATAATTTCCTGTTGCTTCTTTCAATGTAGCAGTAGAAATTGTGTTATTTCTATAAGTAACCATGTTGCCAAATTCGCCTGCCAAAACCATTTCAAAAGCCTTTACCCCAAATTGCGTAGCCAAAACCCTATCAAAAGCAGTTGGAGTTCCACCACGTTGAATATGTCCTAAAACGGTTTCACGAATGTCGGCCAGACAACCAAATTCTTTTAATTGTTGTGATAATTGGTAAGCAACTCCGCCTAAACGAGGGTTTTTATAACCAAATTCATCATTCTTTTTAGTTGTTGTTTGTCCGCCAATGGGCTTAATACCTTCTGAAATAACAATATTTACAAAGCCTTTTCCATTTTGATAACGAGTATTTATTTTCTCCACAACCTTGTGTATATTGTATGGAATTTCGGGAATTAAGCAAATTTCTGCACCTCCAGAAATGGCAGTATGTAAGGCAATCCAACCTGCATCTCTGCCCATAACTTCCAAAATCATTACTCTATGATGACTTGCAGCAGTGGTTACTAATTTATCAAAAGCCTCCGAAGCTGTTTGCACTGCGGTTTGAAAACCAAAAGTAAAATCTGTTGCCGACAAATCATTATCTATCGTTTTGGGTACACCAACTACATTAAGACCTTTTTCATAAAGTTCTTGGGAAATTGTTTGAGAACCATCACCACCAATACTAATGACTGCATCAACACCTAATTTTTTCAAATTATCTAATAATTCTTGAGTCCTATCCACCATTTTCAAAGTTCCATCTGCTAATTTTATTGCAAAACTCGATGGACTTCCGCCTTTATTTGTTGTGCCGATAATTGTGCCACCACGCACATGAATTCCTGCAACTGCCTTATTATCAAGGTTTACAACTTCCATCGGCTCTCGCAAAATACCATTATATGCCTCAATGCTGCCAATAACTTCCCAATCTGGAGTTTGTGCAGCCCTTTTGACAATACCACGAATAACTGCATTCAACCCTGGACAATCACCGCCACCTGTTAAAACTAAAACTTTTTTTTTCATATTTGTATGTGTTAATGGTTATGAAATTGTATATTATAGTATTGCATTGCTAAGGTAAGAAATCCAAATTATTGTTTCACAAATGAATATAAATAAAAAATATTTTGAAGAAAAATCACATAATCTTTAATTTTTTAATTTTTTAATAAGCTATTATAGTTAGGTTTTCTGCATCAAAATTAACAAATAATTTTTATGTATAAAATATACTTTATTGCTAAATTATAAAACACTGATGACACAGACTACACGGATTTTTCACAGATTTTTTGATAATTTTTTGATAATTTTTACTCAAAAAATAATTTTTCTATGTGTACTATATTACTATGTGGTTAATAATGGTTTTGGTGCGGAAAACCTATATTATAGTCAGATTTGTAAACCTATACATTTTTAGTATAATTAAAAATAATTTGTAAATTTGTAAATAGCAATAGTCAAAATATTCTAAAAAATCAATTAAATATCTATCAAAATGAATAAAATTCTCAAAGTTCTTTCCTTAGTTTTGTTTATACTCTGTATAGCTAAAACTCTTGTATATGCACAAGAAAACCGTTTTGGTAACGAGTGGATAAACTATGATGCTCCTTATGCCAAAGCATCTATTGCAGTACGTGCCACAGATAGTGAAGCTGATGGAATTTATCGTATTAGTTATGCAAATCTAGAACAAGCACAATTCCCAGTTACAACCCTCAATGCAAAACAGTTACAAGTATTTAGAGAGGGTTTTGAAGTTGCTATTCGTGTTGTGGGTGAGGAAGACGGTAAATTTGACCGCAATGATTACATCGAATTCTATGCAAATGGAGTTAATAAAAGTAAAATGAGTCGTGATTTGTATCATGATGCACCCGAAAGTGATGCCAATCCTTATGCAAATCCTTATGATGATTATGTTTATTATTTTGTAACACTTGCACCCACAGGCGTAAAAGCAAAACGCATGGCAGTTGTCAATGAAAAAAATGCAGTCATAGCAGCCGAAACATCACACACACAACAAGCATTTTTCTTACCAAGAGCACAGTATAATTATGGAAATTTATTCCCTACAAGTTTTGTTACAGCCGACCCTTTACGTGGTGCTTTGTTATCTAACTTTACAAATGGGGCTTGCATCACAACACGACAAATTACAACGGGAGGCTCTGCAAATGCACCTTTTTTGTTTACAGACTTCATTAATAAATCAAAAGTTAGTGTAGAAGCCATGTTTGTTGGTGGGCTAAATACAGGAGCTCAAGCAACAGTAAGTTATAAAAACAAGGCTATTGGCACAGCACTTACAGACCGTTATCAAGGCACAAAATTTTTAGGCTCTGTGGATTCAGTAGATATTGGTGGCAGCAGTGGTAGTTTTTCACTCACCTATTCTAACACTTCATCAGGACAATCGTCATTCACAATCACCTATTTTAAAGTGGGTTATCGCCAAGGTTTTGCAATGGCACAAAGCAATTTTCGTAAGTTTAATTTAGATGCAAAAACTAATGGCATTGCTAAAATATCTCTAACTGGTGTAGTTCCAAATACATTATTTTATGATATTAGTGATAGTTTTAATCCTCGTTTAATTAGTTATGACAGTGCAGCTGATAGTAGAACATTTGTTATTGCTGATGCTTATGATAGTAAAACTATTGTTGCCAACAGTAGGGTTGCAGAAGTGAATGCCATTGAGAAAATAGTATTTAAAAAAATTGACCCTAATTTATATAACTATATTATTGTAGCTGCAAATGATATGTTTGTGCCTGCTCCTAATATTGGAAATGCTGCAAATGTCATTCAAGCATACGCAGATTATAGAGCAACACCACAAGGTGGAGGTTTTTTGCCTTTAACTGTTGACGTAAATCAATTATATGAACAGTTTGGACATGGTTTTTTTACGCCACTTGCTATTCGTAGATTTGCCGATTTTATGACCAACAGAAGTAAAAATCGTATGCGAGGTCTGTTTTTGATTGGTAAGGGTACAAAAATAAATACCTTTAATCGTTATGGTGCAAACAAACTGCCTCCTTTTGGTTTTCCTGCCTCTGACAATGAAATGGTAAATGGTTTGTTTGGATTATCTCGTTTTACACCTGCAATTCCGATTGGGCGAATTTCTGCAATCAATCCCGCAGAAGTATTAATTTATTTGAACAAAGTAAAAGAACACGAAGCACTGCCAACAGGGCTGGCATGGCGTAAAAACTTGTTACACTTAGCAGGCGGAACTTTTGACAATGAAAATGTCAGATTTAAAGGATACCTTGATAGTTACACAGACTTTGCAAGAAACGGAGTATGGGGAATGAATGTGAGGACGATACAGAAAACAACCACAGATTATGTAGAAAAAGTCAATATTCGTGAAAATATTAATGAAGGCATAGCTTTAATGACCTTATTTGGGCATTCTTCCTTAGAGTTTACAGATATTGACATCAGTTCTCCTGCCGATATTCAATCTGGTTACAACAACAAAGGCAAATATTGCATGATTTTTCAAAATGGTTGTAGTGGTGGTGATATTTTTACTCCAACAAGAGCAAGAGCCGAAAGTTGGTTATTTACGCCTGACAAAGGTGCTATTGCTTACTTAGCAAATTCACATTTAGGCTTAGATTCCTACTTAAATTTGTATGCTTACAACTTCTATCAAGTTGCTTTTACAGACAAAACTTTTCTTAACGCAACTATTGGTGAAATTGTACAAGAAACTTGTAAGAAAGTTACAGAGTTTTATGCAGGCGACCCAATGGCTATTTCTCAGTCGCAGCAATGTCTTTTGCAAGCTGACCCTGTACTTGTAATGTTTGGCAAACGAAATGCAGAGCCTTTCCCTGATTTTGAAGTTACCAATAAAGACGTTGCCATTAAAACCTTTAAAGATGACAAATTGACTGCTTCTTTAGATTCTTTTCAAATCTGCATGGCAGTAACAAACTTAGGAACTTCAACCACAACGCCTTTGGCAGTATCTGTTACAAGACGTTTTTCTGATTTTAGCTCTGTTACATATCCTACAAAATTTTATCCTGCAATTCCTTTTCGTGATACAATATGTTACACCATTGTTACAACAAAAGAGCAAAAAGCAAAAGCAACAGGATTAAATTCTTTTGATATATTGATTGATTTTGGTAATCAAGTATTTGAAATTAACGAAACTAATAATTCAGCAACATTAACCGTAAATCTCAAAAAAGCAAGCATGTTGCCTATTGCACCAACAGAATACAGTATTGTGAGCAAGCAACCTGTATATTTTGTGGCTCAAAACACAGATTTATTTACAAAAGAAAGAACTTACCGTTTTCAATTAGACACTTCTGCTAATTTTAATAGTGCTTTCCGAAAAGATACCGTTGTATTTAGTTATATTACGCCTCAATGGACAACGAATTTAGTAGCTGATACAAAAATAAACGACAGTATTGTGTATTATTGGCGAGTGAGGTATGCAGAATTAAAAGCCGAAGATGATTCAAGTTGGGTGAGTTCATCTTTTATCTACATTAAAGACAGTCCGAGTGGTTGGTCTCAAAGCAAGTTCCCACAGTTTACAAAAAATTCACAAAAAGGAATTACTGCAAATGTTGCAACTAAGAAATGGACTTTCCCCGAAGTGGTTACCAAAATAGATGCTTATATAATTCCATATAACGAAAATAGGCAATCAGGCGAATGGAAAGATTATTACCTCAATATTAATGACAGATTATATGCCTATGAAGCAAGTTGCACCGAAGTAAATTTTGATGCTGGTCAAGGCAATAGAAAATTACTTTGCATGGCAATAGACCAGCAAACAGGAGAATTATATAATCCTATTGTAGATTTAGGAAACTATAATGAAGGAAGACAACCTTGCGGAACTTCACTTTTGGTGGCAGCTTTGGCAGGTGTTACAGTTGTAAATGGATATAATTATACGCCATCAATACCGTTATACTTCTCACGTGTAAAAGAAGGTGATTATGTGGTTATGATGCCTGCGGCTGGGATTAGTATGCAAGGTTATGCAGCTTTTCCTGCTGTTGTTGCGGCTTTTAATAGTATTGGCGTGCAACTTTCTGATATGCAAAACACACCTTATAATACACCATTTTTATGGGTGGGACAAAAAGGTGCTAAAACATTACTTTCAAAGCAAGTTGCACCCGCAGGACAATCTTTTAAACCAACTTATACCATTCGCCGACAAGCATTTAGTGGAACTGCAACCTCAACTTTGATAGGACCTGCTGCATCATGGGGCAATATTTTTAGAACTATAAACGGTGTAGATGCTGGAATTGACGAAAATTACCAATTAGACGTTTCGGGAGTAGATTTTACAGGTCAAGAAACTACTTTATTTAGCAATTTAAGAACAGATGGATTTGATATTAAAAATATCAGCACTTCATCATACCCTTATTTGCGGTTAAAATTCCAAGCAAAAGATTCTGTAAAACGGACTCCGTACCAATTACAACGCTGGCAAGTGGTTTATAAAGAAGTGCCAGAAGGAATTTTATTATACGATACCCTTACATACAGAGAAAATACGGTTTTACAAGTTGTGGAGGGAGATTCTATCAAGTTGAAGTTTAATTTTTTGAATGTTTCGGGCAATGATTTTCCAGAACCTTTGACTGTTTTATATCGCATTAAGAACACAACAACAGGTCGTGATACTGCCTATACTGAAAAGCTAAAAACTACTTTGCTTCGCAATCAATTTCAAACCATTAATCTAAAACTAAACTCTTTTAGCTTTAAAGGAGATAATGTATTGACTGTTTATGTAAATCCTAAAATTTTGGGAGAACAAATTTATGAGAACAATATCCTAGAGGCAAAATTTAGAGTGAAACCTGATGACATAAATCCTGTTTTAGAAGTTGCTTTTGATGGAAAGCATTTGTTAAATGGCGATATTGTGGCAGCATCTCCTATTATTTCCATTAATTTGAAAGACGAAAACCGTTTTTTAATCAAACAAGATACCATTGGCATAGATATTTTTCTGAAAGCATGTGATAATTGCACACTAAAACGTATTAGTTTCAATGACCCAAACCTTATTTGGACTCCCGCAAGTGCTGGAAATGGCAATAAATTTATGATAGAATACCGCCCAGCTAAACTTGTAAACGGAAATTATACCATGATTGTGCAAGGAAAAGATGTAACAGGCAATGAATCTGGAAAACAGCCTTATCAAGTTACGTTTAAAGTCGTAAACGAAAATACGGTTACTAATTTTTATCCATATCCAAATCCTTTTTCAACAAATACAAGGTTTGTATTTACACTAACAGGCGAAATTCCCGACCAAATCCGAGTACAAATATTGACAATTACAGGAAAAGTAATTAAAACTTTGTTCAAAGAAGACTTAGGAAACCTCAGAATAGGACAAAATATGACTGAATATGCTTGGGACGGAACAGACGAATTTGGTGATAAGTTAGCAAACGGAGTCTATCTTTACAAAGTTGATATTAAGTCAGCAGGAAAAGATTATCAGCACAATGCTTTATCAAGTGATGATTTATTCAAAAATGGTTATGGCAAAATGTATTTAATGAGATAAAAACGTATTTTTATGTCTTTATTTAATTAAAAAGTCGTATAAATATGTAATCTAAAAAATTGCATATTTATACGTTAGACTGTTCAGAATTAGCATACTTTTTAAAGTTTGAACCTCCTTTTATCACCAAATCCTCTTATTCTGCCATTGCCTTTTTTGCAGTACAATTTTCAAAAAATCTATACAATTTTATGTTTCAATTTGGCTGTATAAGTCTTGGCTTCGAGTTCAAAACAGGTTTCAAAAGCCTTGCTGCCTTGCAAAATGTATAATTCGGCTTGGTTTGTGGCTTCTTTGTAATTATAAACACGATACAAACAATAAGTATCTGTGTGCAATTTCATAAACTCTATTTCGTTTATAGTGTAATAGCTTTTCTAAAAATTTTCTTATGATTTTTAAGTTGCCTTAATATGGCAGGTTCTTCCATTATAGTAGAGGCTTTTTTTGCATAAGTAAAGAAATTTCCCATATAAGTTGGCTCTGTGATTTTGGTTTTATGAACCCAAAAACCATATTCATTTCTTATAAAGTTTGTTCGTTTACGTTTTACTTTCCTTTTTTTATGACCACTGAATGTATAAATACGAATAAGTCGGCGTTTAAAAATTGGGAGTGTTGTATCTATTGCGAGTTTTTTCTGTAAAAGTTTTATACGATTTTTTTTACGTTTAATTGCGGTTATCATTCTTCGGTAGAACTTGGCAAGATTAGCCGATTTTATTAAAGTTTTATAACCATAAAACTCAAATCCTAAGTACACAAATGGAACATCTGTTTTTTCTTCACCATTTTTCAAACAAAATACTTGTAAATAATTGTGTTTATCAGTTTGCAATTCTTTAAAAATACAGACTTCTGTTTTATTTTTAGCTATATTTAGTTTAAATTCTTGTATCAAGTTCTCAGTAAATTGTTTAATTTTTTCATATTCCTCAATACCACAAACAACTACAATATCGTCAGAATAACGTCTATACAAACCTTTATATTTTTCTGTAATTTCTGCAAACATTTGTTTATCAAACTCATACATATATAAATTTGCCATAATAGCACTAATTGGTAAACCTTGCGGAATGCCATTTTTTATATTGCCTTTGCCTAAGTTTTTATGTACTCGGATTTCTTTATTTGCTATGGCTTCTCTAAAATGCAAAGGAGTTTCAAAAAAAGAACGAATACCTTTATTTCGCAACTTTGCTAAATCTTTTTCATCAAAACCTAATTGCTTGTTTTTAAACAGTTTATAATTTTTTCTAAAACTATTTAAACTAACAAAAGAATAATCTGTAATAGATTTATAGATATTATAATGGTCTGACGGCAATGAAGTTTGTCCTAAAAGTTTTGTCCAAGCCTGTTTTAATAATTTGTGATTGAGATTATTAAAAAAACTTTCTACATCAAAAGCTATTGCAACACAATTTCCACGCTGTTTGATATAATCAAAAGTTTCTTTTGCAAAATCTATGTTATTTTTATTTCTATCTGTTCCGTCATTAACAGGAATACGTCTATAAGCCAACACACAATCTGAAAGTTGAGGTTGTGTAGCTAATAATGTTTCATATTTTCTTTGTAATAACTCTGTGTAATAACTGTAAATATGTGCGTCTATGTGTGTAGCATACAAAATAGGTCGTATTTTTTTGGTACTTTTTGTGATACCATCTTTGGTTTCTTTGTGGCTACGAATTTCCTTACCTTCATTATTAATTACCTTTTTGTATCTCCGTTGTGTAATTGGTCGATATAACAAAGGAAAAAATGCGTGTTTTGCTACTTTTTTGGGATTAGTAACAAGCATTTCTACTAATTTTTTATCTTTTTGCTCTATTTGGGTTGTAAAATGTAAATAGACTTTCGGCTTAAACCAAGATTTTTCTTTCATAATAAAACCGTAATACAATTTCGTGGTACATAATTTCTTCCGCATACCTATCTCAAAAGATAGTAAAGTTGTCCCACAATTTCTTGTGTCCCACCAATGTTTTTAAATCAATTAAATACTTGTTTATGTCAAGAACTTTCAGTAACTTTACAGTAATCCACAAACTCAAATGTTATCTTTACCAGATAGCATTGAGAGTTTCAAACAGAAAATAAAATCTCAACAACCACACTCACATATATCTGAATGTGTAGGCATATAGCACAGCAACTTGTATAACCAAATGCCAGAAGTTAGGTTATTGTATTACGGCAAAACAAAGATAACAAATTTATGGAAACAAAACTTTATGAAGAATATAAAAACCGTTTAGGGTTAATTTACTCTCCTAAAATGTATTCAGACTTGTATGCTACTATTACAGAAATTTACATTAATGATAATCTTAATGATGTGATAAACGAAACAAGTGGTTTTCTTAAATTTTCAAAAGGTTTACAAATTAAGGTCAAATTAAAATGGTTTTTTGAAAATAATAGAGAAAGCTATTTTTCAGAAACTATTTTGCCTTATGAATTAATAAAAAAACAAGTTGAATATAGTCAAAATAAATTACTAAGTCCCACAGATTTTAATTCCATTAAAGTAGGTAGTTTAGTTACTTTGCGATTAATTAGCGAAGTTATAATAGAAAAAGAAACGAAAAAAGAGGTAGAAAAAAATGTTGAAACATCACCAAAAATGTCAGTTATAGACATAGAAAAAAACAAGGAACAAAGTAAATTTGGTAATCCTACTATTATTCGCCCTGAATTTGTAGTAAAATGTAAGTGGTACAACGCAGTTCAAAACAAGTTTTCAGAGGAGTTTTTTCCTTTGGAGGCATTAGTAAAAGTTTAAATTATGTCTTTTATATTTGCTAATAAACCACAAAAACTATGGAAGATAGCTTAAATATCTCATTTCCCTTAGATATGGCTTTATATTTTGTGCAAAGCCTACCTAATGACTATCAAAATGCAATTTTACAAATGTTATTGAATAAGCCACAACAAGAAACTGCTGCTACTCAAAAACTTTCTTTTGAATATGGGGCTGCAAAATCGGCTATTTTATATGTTGCACCAGATTTTAATGCACCCTTAGAAGATTTTAACGAATATATGTAATTAGCTCGTTTTATGGAAAACATCACAATTATTGTTCCCGACTTTGTTCATCTTTCAACGGAGTTGCAAGCCCAACTTACAGCCCAACTACAAAATTATGCAGATTTTCTGTTTCAAAAATATGCAGCCCAAACCAATATCGAAAACTATGCAACTGTTAGCGAAACAGAGTTAGAGGCAATAGATAAAGGTATTGCTGATTTAGAAAATGGTGATGAATATTCACACGAAGAAGCAAAAAAAATCTATCAACAATGACGTTAGAAATTATAACAAATTATTCTTAGCAAGTTTTAAACCTGCAATGGAATTGTTGCTAAGTATTTTTACTATATTTGCACAAAATATTTTTTCAAATGAGAATAGACAAAATTACTTTACAAAATTTTAGATGTTTCGAACAATTAGAAGTCGAATTTTTGCCCAATTTTAATGTCATTATTGGCAATAATGGAACAGGGAAAAGTTCGTTATTAAAGGCTTTGAAAATAGCATTAGATATTTTTATAACAGAAATTAATGATAAAAGCATTTATCCATTGTCTGACAAAAGCAATATTAGATTAAAATATTTTGAAAAAACTACTACATTAGAGTTTCAATTACCTATTATTTTAGAGTTTCAGATTAAAATAGAAGAAACAAAAAATATAGCCTTTCGCATAACAAGAGAAAAAAGTACAGATGTACCTCAAAAAGTTGATACAGAACATAATATTGAGTTTTTGGGAACTGTAAACTTAAATGCTAACAATGAAGTTGATACTCTTTATGAAATACTAAAAAGTGTGCGAAATGGAGAAGACATAATATTACCAATTTGTGCTTATTTTTCTCCTTTCCGAAAATATGAAACTACAAATAAAGAAGTAGAAATTATAGGGGCTAAATCACGTTTGGTAGGTTATGATAATGCAATAGATGAAAAATTTGATTTTGAAACTTTTGCAAATTGGTTTAAAAATCAAGAGTTGATAGCATTACAAGAAAATCAAAAATGGTTTCGTTTAGAACTTATCCGCAAAGCTGTTAGCATTTGTATTCCTGAATGTGAAACCATATTTTATAGTGTCAAGATTAATGCTATTGTGGCAAAATTTAAAGATGGAAAATTTACACCAATAGATTTATTGAGTGATGGTTTCAAAAGTATGTTAGCAATGGTTGCAGATATTGCTTACCGTTGTGTAACTCTAAATCCACACTTAGGCGAAAGTGCCTTAGAAAGTGCAGGTGTTGTGCTGATAGACGAATTAGATGTTCATTTGCACCCTAATTGGCAGAAAAAAGTCGTAAAAATGCTAAAAACTGCTTTTCCAAATATTCAATTTATTGTAACAACCCATTCGCCTTTAATTTTACATTCCTTAGATTTAGGAGATAGAATAATAAATTTGGAGGATAATCAAGTCTATTACAATAATAATATGTTTGGTAGAGATGCAAATGATACTTTATTGCAACTAATGGACACAAAAGTAGAAACACCATTTTTGAAAGAATATTTTGAGTTTATAGAAACAGGCAAAGGCAAAACTGCCGAAGCATTAGCACTTCGTCAAAAAATAGAAGATTTGGTAGGTCGTGATTACAAAGAATTAGCAAAAGCTGATGCTTTAATGCAATTTTATAACCCAAATGTATAGCTATGATTTATATTCACAAAGCAAATTTGCCCGAAACAATGGCTAAATATTACAAAAGACAAATCGATAATAATTTATTACCAAAATATGCAGGCGAATGGGGCAAAAAAGAGTATCCACAAATAGCAACGCAGGAACAAAGTAGTCTGTGTTGTTATTGTATGCAAGAAATTACACCTGAACATTGCAGCATTGAGCATTTTTTGCCCAACAGTTTTTATATAGAAGAAGTAGCAAATTACTATAATCTATTTGCAGTCTGTACTTATTCCAAAGGAAAAACCGAAAAATTCCAGCATTGTGATGCAGGTGATGCAAAAGCTCATAAAATCATACCTAAATACATCTCTCACCCAAAATGTGAAACCTTTTTTGCTTATAACAACGCTGGTGAAATTTTGCCTTATTGTAATTTTAAAAGTATTGAAAGTTGTGTAAAAAACTATGTGAATGTGAATTTTACAAATGAGCAAAGAATAGTTTTAGCAACTATTGAAGTGTTAAAACTTAATGTCGATTCTTTGAAAGAACAAAGAAAAAGTTTTTATGAAATTTTTACACCCAAAATAGCTGCAATGACCAATGAAATATTGTTAATAGAATTACAAAATTATTACGATAAAAAAGACAATTTACAGAGTGAAAAATTTTGTGGATTATATTTTTATTTGTTGCGTATGCAGTTAGAACAACGTGGAGAAACAAAAAAATATAAGGAAATTGTAGATAAATGGGCAGAAAAGAATAAAATCAATAGAACTCATACAGTTATTACACATAAAATAGAAAAAGAACAGTAAAATGCCCAACTCCACAGAAACAGTGGAAACCACTGTTTTCTGTTTTGTGTCACCAGTCACCACAAAGAATAAAATTACACAATTAGTGTGGTGGTTGGGAATCGAAACCTTTCAAAAGTTATTTATGTGATAACTTTGATAAAATATTTTTTAGACTTTTTCTATGCACAAATATAGTAGATTTTGGCATAATAAAAATAAATAACAATAATTATTTTTATTATGCCAAAACTCCCTACTTCACCACCACCACCAAATCCTCCTGCTCCACCATTGCCCCTTTTTGCAACACAATTTCCTCCACCACACCTGCCACATTTGCGGTAATGGTACTTTCCATTTTCATAGCTTCGATGACAAATAAAGGTTAAACTATAAATTGGCAGTAAAATTAAAATAGTGCCATTATTTATAAGTGTGTTTTACTTCATTAAAGTTTTATTTTCAATTATTTCATAAGTTCTATACCAATAGAAAAATGCCTCTGGGTCAGATTTTTTAAGTTTGTTTAACCTTGTATTCGAAACAATATCCCAATCTTTCATTGATACAGACTTATCAAATTTTTCAAGCACTTTTATATCATATTTTATCAGTGTAGAAAGATAAGCAGCTTTTGATGCTGATTTTATTGCTTTTTCGAGGTGATAACTTTCTGAAAAAATAAAACTCCCAATGCTGTGTATTCCTTTTTGCAATTCTTCAAAATTTCCATTTCCGTCTTGCCCTCTGCTAACAATACAAAGCGAAGTTTGAAAAATATCATCTAATACGTCAATGGCATTAAGGTCATTTTTATCTCTGTAAGTCAATTCTGTTTCTGCAAAACGGTAAAATGTAGTTTTAATAATAGAAATATCAGTTACTAAATCTATGATATTGCCAATGTCATATAATTGTTTGATAATTTCCATACTTTTACTATCATTACCTTTAAAATAAGGAATACCTGTTGTATTTGGAGCAAAAGCTGTAAGTTTATCACCTAATAAATCCTCCAAACAAGGCACTTTCACAGATAAAGGTTCATCTTGTAAAGGCGTAAAAGTAGATTTGATAGGTATTTGCACTATATTAAAATAAGCAACTTCTTCAAATAAAATATCAAGCAATACATAATCTTCTTTACTTGATTTACTAAGAGCAGTATAGAAAAATTTATAATGCTCTTTCTTGATTTTCGTTTTTGTATTTCTTTCGTTCAATTCTACTCTTAAAAACCCTTGTTCTTGTACAATTTTATCTAATTTTTCTTTCAAATTATCAAGGTTTGGAGGCAAAATAATATCAATGTCTATTGATAATCTTTTGGTAGTGTTTAAATGTAGCATTAAGGCAGTTCCACCTTTAAAGACAAAAGGCAATTCTTGTTTTACAAGTCCTTCTAATAAAAGTAAAGCACGAATAACTTTTTCTACAAGTATTTTGTCTGCTTTACGATTTTCTTTTGAAACCTTGTTTATCCATTCTATGGATAAATTTTCTTGATTTATCATAATCTATAAATTGGCAGTAAATTTATTTTATTGTCGTAAATTAGTTATCGAATTTAGATATTCTTTTATACTATTTTTCTTACCTCGCCTATCTGCATAACGCAACATACGACTTTGATTAAGATTATATTTAGTTAAAATTTCTGTAAAAATAGTTTTCATTTCGCCACCTTGATAGGCTGAGAAAAGCACCTCATCGCAAAATATATCGATTAAAATTTTTTCTAAGGAAGCCATATTAACACCTTTGATATCTTGCATAGGAGCTTCTGAAACTAAGGGCTTGATAACAACAACTTGTTTATCATTTGGAAAATATTTCTCTATAATGTCTTGGGTTGGTTGAACAAAAATGGGCAAGTTGCTTGTTTCTTTCAAAAAATAAAATACAGAAAGCATAGCTTCCTTTTCCACTTCGATAAGTAAATAAAATTTACCAACTTGATGCACCATAAATTCATTCAGTATTGCAGTATCCCACATACATATTGTTAGGTATGGAAATTCTTTTTTCAATTTTGTATGAATAGATTTTATTTTAGGCGAAATTTCATAAGAATAATTTTGGGTTTCACTCAATACAAATTTACCTTTACCTATCCTACTTAAAACACCAATTTGAACCAAAATGTGTATTCGCCAATTAATGGTAGTTTGTTTTATATTTGGTTCAAATTCTTTATAAAAAGTCAAAATAGTATCACTATTCAATTCCTTAGTAAATTGAAGTTGAGATTTTAGTTCGTCAATATGTAATTTATTTGTGTTGATAGTAGTCAAATTTTTAAGTTTTATAAACTATAAATTGGCAGTAAAACTAAATAGTGCCAATTTATACAAATATATTTTTTTGTAAAGATAAAACCTAATTATTGAAAATATTTTCAGAAAATGCGATAGACAAAGCTCTACAAAGTTAAAATTGTAAATAAAAAAACCTTACCAAATTTTTAAATTTAGTAAGGTTTAAATTTTTCCTTATTTCACCACCACCACCACCAAATCCTCCTGCTCCACCATTGCCCCTTTTTGCAACACAATTTCCTCCACCACACCTGCCACTTATGCAGTAATGGTACTTTTATTATTATTTTTATCTAAATATAGAACTAAACTTGTTTTTTAAAAATATAATTCGTATTTAGTTTTTTATTTAAAAACCTAA
Source organism: Cytophagales bacterium (assembly GCA_043748455.1). GTDB lineage: Bacteria > Bacteroidota > Bacteroidia > Cytophagales > Thermoflexibacteraceae > JAAFKA01. Next base: position 16,378 of record JAYTNF010000186.1, on the reverse strand, counting down.
ATATATGGCAAAGGAAAATGTATTAAAAATGGTTGAAAATATACGTAAAACTGCAAAAAGTTTAGCAATGTATAAAATAAAAACCGATAACACAGACATATCAAATCTTTTTCAAGAAATTTTGGAAAAGTTTAGTGGCGTATCAAAAGAAGTTCAAGATGAATTTGAATTTCTGAAAGAAGATGCAGAATGGGACAATTATAATATTGGGTTTTTTGGCGTTACAAATGCAGGGAAAAGCACTATTATTGAAACTTTAACAGGTGGAAATGGTACTACTATTGGCACAGGAGAACGTGATTTTACAACAGATATTGCCATTTATAACATACCAAATTTTGATAAAATCAGAGTTGTTGATATGCCTGGCATAGAAGGTAATGAACAACAACATCAAAAAACAATACAAAAAGCTGTAAGAAAATGCCATACATTGTTTTATGTATTAGGTACAGATAAAGAACCCGAAGAAGGTACAATTTTAAAAATAAAAAACTATTTAGAGGGGCGATGCGAAGTATATGCAGTTATAAATTTACGAGGTTTTGCGGATAGATATGAACATCAAAAAAACTTGCTAAATGATGCAAGTAAGCAATTAGTAACTATAACAACAGAAAAATTTACAAAAATACTTGGCAACCAATTTAAAACCATAGATACTTCACAGGGCGAAAGGTGTCTTTATTTGAATGCACATTTGGCGTATGCTATGTTAAACGCAAATCATAGAGATAGAAATGATTATTTGAATTTGTTTAGTGACCCAAGTAAAGCTCGTGAATTTAGTAATTTTAATGAATTAGAAACTACAATAGGTCGTGATTTTGCTAATAAAGATATTATTCAGGCTAATATTAGCAAATTTTGCTCAATTATAGATAAGTTAATTTTAGAACTAACTCACCAAAATAAAAATTTGGAAACCATTGTTCTCACTAATATTAAAGGTCAAATAAAAGAAACTAACGAAAAAATTAAAAATATTGTCAAACAAAAAAGTGAAAAAATTAAAACACTTATCAATAGTCAAGTAGATAAGTTAGAAATTGACTTAATTAAAATAGTACATAAAGGCATTGATGAAGAATGGTATAAGGATAAGGATAAATTAAATCAAGAAATAAAAGCTATCATTGATAATTTTAGTAAAGAGCTGGACACGATTATTACTAACATTCTCAAAGAATTAGAGGAGGCTATTACAGAATATTTGAAAGAACTTACAGGGAAATTGGAATTATTTTTTAGCCTTGATATAAACATTCGTATAGATTTAGACACTATTTTAGAGAAATTAGATAGAAGTTTTAAAGATATTTTTAAAACTATTTTCAAATTTGGATATAATTTAGGTGCAACTATTTTGGGTTTCCTTGCAAATCCTATTATAGGTGGCATTTCGGCTATTTTGGCTCTTATTGATTTTATTTGGGGTTGGTTTGATGATAATGACACAAGAGAACAAAGAGCAAAAACAAAAGCCACAGAAGATATAAAAAACATTATGAAGAATAATGTAAAACCTACATTGGAAAAGCAAATTAATGTTGAATTAGAAAATCTTGAAAAAATTGTTGAAACTGAATTGTCAAGTTTTTCTAAGGGTTTTGAGGAATTAGAAAAATTTTCGGCAAAAATCAAAGAAGCAATAACAAACATTACCGTTTCAAAAGAAAACCTAAAACAACAAAAGCAACACAAAGAAAGCACAACTCACACTAATCAAAACACAGAAAATATGTTTACAAACTTCGCAGAAGCCAAAGAAAAATCTATTATGCAATTAGTAAATTTTCAAAACCAATTTAATCTTTCAACAATAAACTTTAAAACGGATTTTGATTTATTGCCTTATAATTTCGACGAAACTAAAATACAACTTGAAATATTTATTAAGCAAATGCAAGATAATAAATTTTCAATAGCTTTATTTGGGGCTTTTTCAGATGGCAAATCAAGTATTGTTTCGGGCTTATTGAAAAGAACAGATATTAAAATTAGTGTTGAGCCTGCAAATCATCAAATAGAAACTTATGAATTTGGTGATTTTCAAATTATAGATACGCCTGGTTTATTTGCTGATATTATTCAACACACAGAAATAACTAAAAATTATATTGCCAAAGCACAAGTAGTTATTTTTACTGTTGATGCACGAAATCCAATATATGAAACCCATATTCCGACCATACAATGGATTTTAAGAGATTTACAAAAATTAAGTGCTACTATTTTTGTGGTTAATAAAATGGACGAAACAACAAATTTAAAAAATATTGATTTGTTTAATAATGAAGTGGAAATTAAAAAACAGTCCGTTTTGAAGCTACTTAAAGAAAAAATAGGGCTAAATGCAGAAGAACAAAATAAAATTAAAATAATTGGTGTAGCTGCAAATCCATACGGAAAAGGTATGCAACATTGGCTTAATGAAAATTATGATGCTTATTTACAACTTTCTCGCATTCAAAATTTAAAGACAGAAATACAAGTATTTGTAAATAGTTCCAAAGATGAATTATTTGTAAAAGCAAGTCAAGCTACAATGTCAGATATAAGCCAAAGAATAATTATCAAATTTGAGGAGTTGGAAAATAAACTTGAAGAATTACGCAAAATTTCAGAAAATAGTTATGCTACAATACAAAAAGAACTAAACCAATTTAAGAAAAGTGTTAATGATGTGTATTCTGCCATAACACAAGATTTAATAAATATTCGGGAAAGCATAATGGTAGATTTTCAAGGTTGTAATGAATATTACCAAATAAAAGACAAAATTGATATACATTTTGGAAAAGATTTTAACCTATTAGAAACTAAAATTATCTCTATTATAAAAAAGCATACAGACAAAGTAGATGCAGACGCACAAACTATGTCCTACAATATAAACCAAAATATTAAATTAAAAGATAGTTTATTTGCTAAATTAGACAACTCTTTTGTTTCTAAATTTGCAGATGTTTTAAAAAATACGCCTATTAGAACTATTGCAGATGGGATTTTAAAAGGTAGAGATTTTTTAAATTTACCAATAAAATTTTTGCCTTGGGGTGCTATGAAATTGGCTAAGGGTGCACCTATAATAGGAATTGTACTTGAAATTATTGGTATTATTGCAAGGCTTGTTGGTGCTAATAATTTTGTAATTGATAAAGAAAAAATCATTAATGGTATTGATACTATTTTTGAAAATCTCTTGAAAGGCTGTAAAGATGAAAATGGAGAGGAACAAGGTTTTACAAAGGAAAGATATGATTCATTTTTCTCTTATATTACTGATATTGAAAAGTCTTTAATAACTATTAAGGAAGAAATAAAAAGAATAGAAATCAGGCAAGCCTTGATAAAAAAGGAAAAAGAATATTATCAAGAAGTTGTGTAAAAGTAACAAAACCTTCTAAGGTCTTAAAAACCTTAGAAGGTTTAACAAACTACCTCACCACCACCACCAAATCCTCCTGCTCCACCATTGCCCCTTTTTGCAGTACAATTTCCTCCACCACACCTGCCACATTTGCAGTAATGGTACTTTCCATTTTCATAGCTTCGATGACAAATAAAGGTTGATTAACTTTAATACTATCTCCTTTTTGCACCATAATAGCACCAATTCTGCCTTGCAACGGACTACCAATTTCAGTTGCTCCTTTTGCTTTTCTGTTGGCTGCTTTTGTGTTTTTGAAAGATTTATCTTTCACACGAATACGGCGAGTTTGTCCGTTTAGCTCAAAACTAATGGTGTGCAAACCGTCTTTGTCCGTAGGAATTGAACCGAGATAACGCACCAAAATACGTTTGCCTTCTGCAATTTCAACCTCAATTTCTTGTCCTTGCGTCATTCCATAGAAAAATGCAGGTGTCGGCAAATTCGATAAATTTCCATATTGATTTCGGGCTGCGTGATATTCCTCAAAAACTTTCGGATACATTTTGTACGAAAGAAAATCATTAATTTCGTCTGTTGGACTTGGAAAACTATCAGGATTTACAAAATTTTCCTTAAATGCTGCCAATTCTTTTTCAAAATCCATCGGAGGCAAAATTTCCCCTGTCAATTCATAATGCGGTTTTTCGTCTTTCAAAACAGCTTTTACAAAATTTTCAGGAAATCCTCCGTGTGGTTGTCCTATTTCACCACGCAACATTCCCCGCACACTTTCAGGAAACGAAAGCGTATGCCCACGTTGCAAAATATCTTCTTCTGTCAAATTATTTGCGGTCATAAACATTGCCAAATCTCCCACAACTTTCGAACTTGGCGTAACTTTTATAATATCACCAAATAATTTATTAGCAACCACATAATTTTTCTTAATCAACTCAAATTTGTCTTCCAAACCTAATGAAATGGCTTGTGGTCGCAAATTTGAATATTGCCCACCTGGAATTTCGTTGTCATAAACTTCGGCAGTGCCTGCTTTCAAATCCGATTCGAAAGGATAATAATATTCTCTTACATCTTCAAAATAATTTGAATATTGGTTAAGTGCTTGTAAATCAATGGTTTGTGCAACATTTTTTCCTCTTGGGTGATTTTGCAAACAAGCCACCAAAGAATTAAAATTTGGTTGCGAAGTCAAGCCCGACATCGAAGCCAAAGCCACATCAACCACATTCACACCTGCATCAATAGCCTTAATATAAGTTCCCGACTGCACAGAAGCCGTATCGTGTGTGTGCAAATGTATGGGCAAAGAAACTGCTTTTCGCAATTCTGTAATCAAAATTTCGGCAGAATACGGTTTCAATAAACCTGCCATATCCTTAATTGCCAAAATATGAATGCCTGTATCTTCCAAACGCCGAGCCAAATCTAAATAATATTGCAAGGAATATTTTGTGTTATTTTGAAATTCGCCTGTGTAACAAATGCAACCTTCGGCTAAGGAATTTGTCCTTTCCAAAACGGTTTTGATACTAATTTTCATAGCATCAAGCCAATTTAGCGAATCGAAAATTCGGAAAATATCAATACCGTTTTCTGCGGATTTCTCAATAAATTTCTCCACCAAATTATTCGGATACGAAGTGTAACCTACTGCATTTGAACCTCTTAGCAACATTTGCAACAGCGTATTTGGCATTGCTTTGCGAAACATTTGCAACCTTTCCCAAGGACATTCTTTGAGGAAACGCATCGTAACGTCAAAAGTTGCACCTCCCCAAACCTCCATAGAAAAAATTTGTGGAAATGTTTTTGCAAAATTTTCTGCAACTGCCATCATATCTTTTGTCCGCATTCGAGTGGCAATTAAAGACTGATGTGCATCTCTAAAAGTGGTGTCTGTAAAATGAACAGAATTATCATTGCGAAGCCATTTTGAGAATTCTTCTCTGCCGAGTTCACGCAATAACGCAAGCCCCCCTACCCCCGAAGGGGGAGTTTTTGACGTTATTGCATCAGTTCCCCCTTCGGGGGTTAGGGGGCTTAGGGCTGGGGGGCTTAGTTGTGGTATTTTCGGAACTCTAAATTTCTTATCTGCTATAATTTTTTCTTTCTGCACATCAGGATTCCCGTTTACAATAGTTTCCGCCAAATATCGCAGCACTTTTGTACTTCGGTCTAATCTTTTTGTCATCACCAATAAATCGGGATTATTGCCAATAAAATTTACATTTACTTCTCCTTTCAAAAAAGTTTCGTGTTGAATAACATTGAGTAAAAAACCAATATTTGTTTTCACGCCACGCAAACGAAATTCTTTTAAAGTCCGCACCATACGCTTGCTTGCACCGCTAAAAGTACGACCAGATGCACAAACTTTTACCAACATAGAATCGAAAAATGGCGAAATTTTAACACCTTGATAGAGATTTCCCTCGTCAAGGCGTATTCTAAAACCTCCTGCGTTGCGATAAGCAATAACAGTTCCGTAGTCAGGTTTAAAATTATTTGCGGGGTCTTCCGTTGTAATTCGACATTGAATAGCATAACTTCCGTTCCATTTTACATCTTCTTGGGAACTAATATAAATGCCATTATCAGAAAGTGGTTTGCCTTCTGCAATCAAAATTTGACTTCGCACAATGTCAATTCCTGTAATTTCTTCGGTAATCGTATGCTCAACTTGCACACGAGGATTAACCTCGATAAAGAAAATATTTTGTTCTTTATCCACCAAAAATTCCACAGTTCCAACATTATTATAGTTTACTGCTCGTGTAATATTTAGAGCATATTCGTACAATTTATGTTTGGTTTCTTCGGGCAATTTGTAGGCTGGGGCAATTTCGATAACTTTTTGAAAACGGCGTTGCACAGAACAGTCCCTTTCAAAAAGATGCACCAAATTTCCGTGATGGTCACCCATAATTTGCACTTCTATGTGTTTGGGTTCGTCGATATATTTTTCAAGAAATACCGTATCATCTCCAAAAGCATTTTTGGCTTCGTTTCGAGCTTCGGGATAGCCTTTTTCAAGTTCCGTTTCTGACCTTAATACACGCATACCACGTCCACCACCGCCTGCACTTGCTTTCAACATTACGGGATAACCAATGCGTTTTGCTTCACTTTTGGCAATTTCGATAGTCGTTAAATTCTCTTGGCTATCTTGAATAATGGGAACATTTGCCTTGATAGCCACCAATTTTGAGGCAATTTTATCACCTAATTGTTCCATTGCTTCGGGACTTGGACCCACAAAAATAATTCCTTCTTCTCTACAACGCCTTGCAAATTGCACGTTTTCCGACAAAAAACCATACCCTGGGTGAATGGCATCAACTTGTTTTTCTTTTGCCAATTTGATAATTGCCTCAATATCTAAATAAGATTTCAAAGGCTCACTTTCATCACCAATTTGGTAGGCTTCATCAGATTTGAAACGATGCAAACTATAACGGTCTTCATAAGTATAAATAGCTACTGTGTTGATATTCAACTCGGTAGCAGCCCGAAAAATACGGATAGCAATTTCGCCACGATTTGCAGCAAGTAATTTATTGATTTTACGTTGCATAAATAAGGTTGTTGTTTTAGGTAAAAAAGGTCAAGGTTATTACTCGATAAATTAATTTACTATATGTTTTAAAGTATGATTTTTTATAAAAAGATGTAAAAATATTTTTTGAAAAGATATGAATAAGAAATATTAAAAACAAGTTTTAAAAAACTTAAAAATTAGGGATAGATTTTATGTATTTGCTTGGGAAGATAGCAAATAAAATAATGTTGAAAACTTATTTTATTTTGAATTGCTTAAAGAATCAAGATAAGAAATTATATTAAATCCTTTTGGTATTTCTAATTCAAGGTGGGCATCGCTATTATCCATATAATTTGGATAGGTATTAAAATGTTCGGTTGTTTGGTCTTTATAGTAAAAGATGACACTTTTATTTAGCTTTGCACCTTTTAAAGGTAAAATTGTACCTTTTGAAGGATATGATATTTTACTAAGATAGTTTATGATAATATCCTTTTTTTGCCCCACAAAATAATAAGTACTTATACTATCTTTGCCATTTGCAAGTTTGCACCGTTCTGTATAATCTTTATAAGCAATAGTATCAACATTAACAAAAAAAGATTGAGCATATTGCTTACGTTGATATTTTAATATGCGTATGTATATAAAAAACGCCATAATGCTTACAATTAATGTAAGAGAAACTGTTATAACAATAGTTTTTAATTTCATAATTTTATTTTTTGATAGTATTAATTTGAGATAATATTAATTAGTAGATTAGATATTTTTTGAAAAGATATGAATAAGAAATTTTAAAAACAAGTTTCAAAAAACTTAAAAATTGCCTATTTTTTGTATCTTTGTGGTAACTAAATGAAACAAAATTATGGAAAAAGAACCTATTAAATTAACCTTAGATACTGATGAAGTGCTTGATGCTTTCAATTTGGAAAGAAATATTGGTTGTGCTACTTTGGATAAGTGGCTTTCAGCAAGCTATGTACTTACGGAATTAGAGGAAACTATTTTATCAGAAAAACGTGAAAGGCTAACAATAGAAGGTGAATTTTGGAATGAAGAGGAGTTGAAAATGCACTTTTTAGCTGCAATATTTGATATGATACGTTTTGACGAAAAAAGTAAGGTAAAACTTTTTTATGAAAGACCTTTGCGTGGGGTTATCAATGGCTATTCTTTTCACGTGATTTGTGATGTGATGGTGGCAACGCCCAAAGGAGTAAGTTCTCCAAAAAAACCTTACTTTTTTTTGCAAGAATTTAAGAAACAAAAAGGAAAAGAACAAGATGGAGAGGCACAAATGTTGGCTGCAATGCTGGTAGCACAATATGAAAATCAAAACAGTTTTCCTATTTATGGTTGCTATTTGCAAGGCAGAAATTGGATATTTACAACTTTACACGACAAAAATTATTGTGTAAGTTCGCAATTTGATGCGACAAAAAAAGATGATTTATACCAAATTATTTATGCGTTGAAACATCTTAAAATTATGATATTAAAGCAGTTGGAAGGTTAAAACTAAAATATTGTTATGTTTTATAGTAAAAAACAGCCGAATTATAGTCTAATCATTTTCTAAAACTTTTTACTTATACTTAAATAAGATAGAATGCCTGATACTGTCTTTGCTTAAGATTTCCATAAAGTGTCATTCTGAATAAGACATTCAAAAGAACACTTTTGGCTGGAAATCTTTAGCAATTCTAAACACCTTTATTATCAAAGTGTAAAAATATTATTGACAAGTACAAAAATATTTCAAAAAACTTATGCCATAACTTCATCTAACTTTGGCAAACGTCCAACTCTGTGTAAAAGTTGGATATGTGCGTCTAGGGCATCAAAAAAGTTATAATTTACCAAATAAGGAACTCCAAATTCTTTAGCTGTTGCTTCTACAATAGGTGCAATTTGCGGATAATGTACATGACAAATTGTTGGGAATAAATGGTGTTCTACTTGATAATTTAAACCACCAACATACCACGTAATTAGGGCATTGTCAGGAGAAAAGTTAGCTGTTGTTTCCATTTCGTGCATAGTCCAATCGTTGTCAATTAAACCATTTTCGTCTGGTAATGGGTGTGCTGTGCCTTCAATGGTGTGTGCTAATTGAAAGACAACAGTCAAAATAATACCTGCAATAAAGTGCATAAGGAAGAAACCTGCAAACACTTCACCAAATGAAAAATTGAATAAGAAGTAAGGAATTCCCATAATAACTGCTAAGTATGCCGTTTTATCAAATAGGATTCTTGCTAATAATAATGTATTTTCTTGTTTGGTGTTTTTATTTGTTCCACTTGCAGAAAATTTAAAAAGTTGTACAATATCTTTTGCCACAACCCAATAGATTGTTAGCAAACCATAAAAAAAGAAAGCATACAAATATTGAATTTGATGATAGGGTTTTATGGGAGTGTGTGGCGAAAATTTTAAAACAAGTCTGTCTGCAATATCCTCATCCATATAAGTAACATTTGTGTAGGTGTGGTGCAAAACATTGTGTTGCAATTTCCAATTAAAAACAGCACCACCTATCAAGTTTAAGGAATGTCCCATTAGCGTATTTACAAATTTATTAGATGAATAAGCTCCATGATTTGCATCATGCATAACACTCATGCCAATACCTGCAACGCCTAAACCCATGATTGACCATAAAGCTAAACTCACAGCAAAACTTGGCTGAAAATATAATAAAGCTATAAAAGGTACAATATACATTGCCATTAATACAACGGTTTTGATGACCATTGCTGCATTTGCGTGTTTAGAAATGTTATTTTCTTTGAAATAGGCATCTACCCTACGTCTTAATGTGGCACTAAAAGAATTTTTGTCCACTTGGTTATTAAACCGAACTTGTGTTTGTGCTTTCATATTATTTATCGAAAGTTTTAAAGTTGCTTTTGATTTTTTAATGCAATTAAATTTATCTCTATTTCCTAATTTCCACAAAGATACGCTATTACACTGAATACCAAACTAAGACTTAATAAATTTGTTTTTGTATTTTAACAAGGATTAACGACAAAATTCCTGTAACATGATTTTAATTACAAGTAAATCATGTAATTTTGTCTGTTGCAATTTTAGCAAGCAATAAGCAAGTAACTATTCCTATAAAAAGACTTGTGAATGAAAATTAAATATAGTGATGTTTATCATATTGTAAATATCTGATAATCAATAAGTTAATTTCATATTTCATACATCATATTTCATACATTATTTATGATTTTAAGAGCAACTAACTTAGTAAAAAAATATAAAGACCGTCTTGTTGTCAATGATGTGTCTATTTATGTTGAGCAAGGCGAAATTGTAGGACTTTTAGGTCCAAATGGTGCTGGAAAAACTACTACTTTTTATATGACTGTGGGATTGGTAAAACCGAACAAAGGAAATATTTATCTCGATGACGAGGACATTACCATGTTGCCTATGTATATGCGTGCAAGAAAAGGTTTGGGTTATTTGGCACAAGAGGCTTCTGTTTTTAGACAACTGACAGTAGAAGAAAATATTTTAGCACCTTTGCAAATGACAAACCTCACTAAAATAGAACAAAAAGAAAAAGTTGAAAGTCTATTAGAAGAATTTAGCTTAACTCATGTTCGTAAAAACATGGGACAAGTTTTGTCAGGTGGAGAAAGACGCAGAACCGAAATTGCACGAAGTTTGGCAATAGACCCTAAATTCGTACTTTTAGACGAGCCTTTTGCAGGTGTTGACCCATTGGCAGTTGAAGATATACAGTTTATTGTTTATAAATTGCGACAAAAAAATATTGGTATCTTAATTACTGACCATAATGTCGATGAAACATTATCTATCACAGACAGGGCTTATATTTTGGCTGATGGGAAAATTTTGATTTCAGATACGCCCGAAGTTTTAGTAGAAAATGAGTTAGTACGTCGTACTTATCTTGGACAATCATACGAATTTAAACGCAAAACTTTTTTCTCAAAACGAAACGGAACAGAAACGGTTGGGGCAGATAGATAAAAACAAGATTAGATAAGATTAAAGTAAATAATGGCTTTATAGGATAAAACCCCGATATTCCAACTTTGATAACGACATTAATAATTTGTCATTCTGAGCTTGCGAAGAATCTGAATTATTGGTTTTTGACTTAATAACGTCAGATTCTTCGCAAACTCAGAATGACAAAACAAATTTTAAATGTCGTTATCAAACTTAAATTTACAATCTGATTTTATGCTGAGGTTGCTTATACTTTTTTTATTCTCTGCCTTGTTTTCTTGCCAAGAAAAGACTCATTCTGTTGTAATAGAAAATTTACCACATACTAAACACTTGTTAGACAGCACTTTACAAGTTTTAGAAAAGCTAACTATTACAAAGGATACTTCTTATAATACAGAAGATATGCGTAATAGAAAATCTATTGAAATATCTATACAAACTATTGATTCTACAAAAAACCGTTTGGCTTTTATTGGTATTAGAGAAACAGATACAAGTTATTTTCAAGTCTTTATATTTGAGGTAAAGAAACCCATGTGGAAATTTTTAGATAGTATTAATGATTTTGGTGATAATCAGTTGCTTCCTACCGCAAAACTTGTTGATGTAGATTTTGACAATAAAAAAGACTTATTGCTAACAAGTCATTGCCTTGCAAGTCGTATTGTGTCGAGAAGTGATGGTTTTGAATTTGATGCGGAAAACTTTACAGTTGGGCGTAAAAAAATAACAGAACTTTCTTCTTCGGGCAAGTATTGTAGAAACCTTGATTTTGACCTTGATACCTTAGAAAAGACGATTATTTGTTATACTGATGGTGGAGTTATGGGAACAGAAGAAATAAGAACATATCGTTGGAATCACGATACATTGGAACTATTTAAGCAATTAGATATGGCTTATGATGATACATTTTTTATTTATCATAAGGACTACTTTACAAAACACAGTGTTCCATTAACTAGTTCGGAAGTATTAGCAGAAGGAGATACAATAGGTTATCAAATTATTCATAGTGAGTATGAACTTATTAATGGTGTTATGAAATTAACAAAAAGACAAATAGTTTTTTAAGAAAGTGTAAAAAATATCTAATGACACCACAAAAACTAACTTTCCAAGAATTCCAAAACGACTTTTTCAATAAGCAATTCTTACATTTTTTGTTCTGATATTTATAGGATTTTTCTTTGCGTGTGAACAAAAGAAATTTGAAAGTAAAGTTGTTGATAATCAAGGAGATATGATAAAAATCTTAACCGAAAAAATATAAATCTTATTACCTATAATCGGGACAGTTTATTTCAGAGTTTGCAAAATGAAGTAGATACACCTGATACAGCTTTTATAGATTATGGAATAGGCTCTATTATGAAATTTGATGTTGATGGTACTAAGTTAGCTTTTACTTACCTTAACAATGACTATCATAAAGCAAGCAATGTCTAAACAGATAGAATTACCGAAAAGTTTGAAATTTCAGGCTAATTAGTTTTTCGATGTCTTGTTGATGTTTCTCAGGAGCTTGATGTTATGTTGTAATCGGCGTTGAGCATTTTTCAAAATTTGCATACCATGTTACCAAAAATATTGTTTTCGGTAATCCTACCAGTTTAAAGTATAAATAACTTTTTTCATTGTTTTTATTGCAAACTTAAATATTTCTGTATATTTGCAAATTATTATTATAACATTTTAAACATTTTACGATTATGCCTTGTGGTAAAAAAAGAAAAAGACATAAAATTGCGACACACAAACGCAAAAAAAGATTAAGAAAAAATAGACACAAGAAAAAAGGGAAATAGTCTATATAGGTAGTTGTAAATTCAAATTTGTAAATTGTAAATTTTCTAAATAATTAATAATTAATTAGAAATAGTTTAGAGATATTGTTATAAATGCAAATTAATTTAACATAACTACTTAAATAATTTTGTAGCTTGCGGACTAGACTGGTTTTAAAGTTCTTGTCCGCACTGCAATTATTTCAATTTTGTTCTTTGACATTAATCCATTTAATATGAGCAGCGAATTAATTATAAACTCCACGCCAAGTGGAGACCGCATAGCTCTTTTAAGGGAAAAACAATTAGTAGAATATCATATTGAGAGTCATAGTGATAACTTTCATGTTGGAGATATTTTTTTAGGTTCTGTCCACCGTACTCATGCCAATCTTAATGCAGCCTTTATTGATATTGGCTATGAAAAAGATGCATTTTTACATTATTTAGACTTGGGACCTAATATCAAATCACAAGTCAAATTTAGTCGGTCTGTCCAAACAAATAAAAAAGAACTAACAAGTAGCAAGCTCAACGGGCTTAAAACGGAGCCGCAGATAGACAAATTTGGCAAAATAAGTGATGTGATGAAAGGAAATCAACAACTATTGGTTCAGATTGTAAAAGAGCCTATCGGCACAAAAGGTCATCGTTTATCGTGTGAGATTTCGTTAGCTGGTAGATACATTGTGCTTGTGCCTTTTGGCGATGGCGTAAATGTCTCGAAAAAAATTACAGATAACCAAGAAAGAAAACGCCTACAAAGACTTGTTGCATCTATTCGACCTGAAAATTTTGGTATCATTGTCCGCACTGTTGCCGAAGGAAAAGATGTGGCTGAACTCGATAGAGATTTAAACGAATTGTTAGACAAATGGACTGCTGGCATCGCAAAACTCCAAAATGCGAAACCAAGAGAAAAAATTATCGGCGAAATGAGTCGTGCTACGTCTATGCTAAGAGATATGTTAAACGAAAGTTTTGATAATATCGTAGTTGATGACAAAGAAATGTACGAAGATGTCCGACTTTTTATTCACACCATTGCCCCTGAGAAAGAGAAAATAGTAAAACTGCATAGCAGTAAAACAAAAATATTTGAACAGCACGGTATTGAAAAGCAACTCAAAATGCTTTTTGGACAGACTGTAAGCCTACCAAATGGTGGCTATATTATCATAGAACATACGGAAGCATTGCATGTAGTTGATGTAAATAGTGGCAATAAAACATCAGGTGGCGACGACAGCCAAGAAATTGCTGCTTTTAATGTCAATATGGAGGCTGCGGCAGAAGTTGCCCGACAACTTCGGTTGCGAGATATGGGAGGAATCATTGTCATAGATTTTATAGACATGAGAAATCCAGCACATAAACAACAGATTTATGACCATATTCGCAAAGAAATGAAGCCTGATAGGTCTAAATTTACGGTTTTACCACTTACCAAGTTTGGTCTTATGCAAATAACACGACAACGTGTTAGACCAGAAATGAATATTATTACCCAAGAAAAATGTCCTACTTGTAATGGGACAGGCAAAATTAGTGCATCAATTTCTGTTGCTGAACAAGTAGAGTCAAAACTTGAATATATTTTGACTAAACAGAATGAATCTGGAATGACTTTAATAACACACCCTTATTTACACGCATTTTTTACGTCAGGGTTTATATCTAAACGTATGCGTTGGTGGTTAGAATATAGAAAATGGATTAAAATTGAAACAGATTCTTCATTAGCAATTACTGAGTTTCACTTCAAAAATAAATTAGGACAACTCATAGAGTTGGAATAAATACAAGCTGTATTGCAAACTAAAAGTTCGCAATACAGTTTTACTTCATCAAATACCCCACAATAAAAGCCTTTGTAGCATAAGACAACGTTTCGTACAAACCAATTTTATCAGGACGAATGGCAGCTAATGCTTTCCAATCTAAATGCTGATTTCTTGCTTTTTGCAACCGTTGCCCTTCTTGACTGTAATTTGCATGGACTGACGGAGCATAACGTGCTATAAAAATATCCTGTGGACGAATGACCCAAGAAATTTCAGAACCATCTTTTTGCTCTGCCCAGTTAATTTTTATGATAACCACTTTGCCTTTCTTTTCAACTTTCAATTCCGAAAGCATCACTTTTTCCATACCTTTATTTCGCACAATTAATTGATAATGATTTGTGGCTTGCTTTTCTAACACAAAAGTATAGGCAGTTTTTGCACCTCTGAGTTCTCCTTTTATGATTTTCTCATGGTCTGATGTTAATATTTGTGGCATAGAGCCAAGTTTGGTGGCTAAATTATTGACAATAAATTGATAATCTAATTTGTTGTTTTTTAATCGTGTTATATTTTTTGCAGCTTTGGAGAAACCTGCCAATTTTTCAAATGAGGCTTTTACTATTTCTTCTTCAGTACTTTTAATAGCATGAAAATAGGATTTTATAGCTTCATTATCATTATTTTTAAGTTCATTAGCCATTCCATAAAAATATATAGATTTTGTATTTTCACCTTGCTTAATAAAATAGTCAAATACTGTAATTGCCTTATCAAAATCATTTGTAAATAGGTATGATATGCCACGATATAGTTGTCCTGCATCACCAAATCTTTCAAACTGTTTTAAAAATTTTTCAATAAAAATCTTAGATTGTTCTGCTACAACTTTAATAGTTGTTGGATTTGACTCCGTTTCTTTGTCTGCTGTGCCACCATTTTTTTCGCATTCTTGTAACAGTTTTTGAATATCTGTCATGGTTTCATAACTCACCAATATTTCTCGCAAATCTGTGGCTGCACCCACATATTTTTTGAGTTTATAGCGTAAATAACCTCGCTGAATAAGATATTCTGCATTGGATTCTTCAGCAATAGCTTTGTCATAATTGTCTAATGCTTCTGTTGCATTGCCTTGTGCTTCATGACTCAAAGCCTGAAAAAGGTAATAATTTGATTCTTCATTGTCTAAATTTATTGCTTTTTCAAATTGTTTGGTTGCTTCGGCAAATTTACCATTAAAGAAATAATATTGCCCAACCATAAAAATAGCAGAGGAACTTTCTGGATTGTTTTGTGCAGTGTTTTCCAAATGACTAAGGATTATTGTCTGCGAAAATGCAATATTTTCAAAACAGAACTGTCCACAAAAGAAAAGGAATATGAGAATTTTTGAGAGTATTTTTTTCATAAAATTGAGTTTTGCTTGTTTTTAAAACTGGAACACTTTAATACTATTAAAATTATATTTTTGTAATTTTAATAGTATTTGGTAATTATTTATCAATTTAGATACAGAAAACTTAATTGGTTTTTAGGTTTTTTTGTAAATAAAATTTATTATACTATTTTTGCACTAAAATTTATTATACAAATGAAACAATCACAAATACGTTTTCACGTTGAATTAGATGACCAAAACTTGCCCGATAAAATATTTTGGGACGCAAGTGATAGCCAAGTAGTTGGCAAACCAGAAGCTAAGGCTGTTAATATATCTGTTTGGGACCATAAAACCAAAGAAACTTTACGCATAGATTTATGGGTAAAAGATATGCAACTTGACGAAATGAAAAGATTTTATATAGACACTATTGGCGGTATGGCTGAAACTTTGCGAACAGCAACAGGTGATGAATTTATG
>JAYTNF010000185.1:0-16403 GCA_043748455.1 Cytophagales bacterium | reverse complement strand
GCCCATTTTCTTAATTTCGGTCAATGCAAGGTCATTTACATCGCTAAATTTGCCAACACCATTTTCTTGGATTGTACCATATTTTTTGTTGGTTGTATTTTTATTGCCAAACAACCGCATCATGAGTTGATAAATGACAATTTTATTGTCCTGTGGTTCTTCTTGTAGCAAATTGCTATCTTTCAAGTTTGTATTTTGGTTCATGTCGGTTGATTTTTTTTCAGTTTTGGATTGACAAGCCCACAAACTTATCAAAATCAAGTAAAAAGCTACAATTAAAGAAGTTTTTTTTATCATCATATTTGTTAAAATTTACTCAAAATTTGGTTTTCTCTTTTCCATCGTTGCCATGACAGCCTCCGACATATCATTAGACAACATCATGGCTGAATTCCAAGTTGCTACATAATTTAATCCATCAGCAATACTATGTTCAGTTGCATAAACCAACATTTCTTTTGTGCCACGCATAGAAAGCGGAGATTTTGCAGCCAATTCTTGTGCTAATTGTTGCACAAACTCAAATAATACTTCTTTTGTGTCAAAACTACGATTGACTAAACCCATCGTTGCAGCTTCCGCACCTTTCACATTTCTGCCTGTATATGCCATTTCTCGCACATAACCATTAGCCATAATCTTTGGTAATCTTTGCAATACGCCCAAATCTGCCACAATTCCAATTTCAATTTCACGAATACTAAAAACAGCATCATTGGTTGCATATCGCATATCGCAAGCTGCCGCAATATCTAATCCGCCACCAATACAACCGCCATGAATGGCTGCAATTACAGGTTTAGTACACTTTTCTATTGCCGAAATATTGTTTTGCAAGCCTATAACAAACTTTCGCAATTTCTCGTTTTTCCTACCACTGCAATTTCCTTTCATCAACTCTTGTATGTGCATGAAAACACTCAAATCCATACCACTACAAAAATGTTTGCCTTCACCTTGAATAATTACTGCTCGAACAGAGATGTCATCGTCAAGCTGTTGAAAAGTTTTTTCCAATTCCTGCCATGCTATCAAATCTAATGAATTGGCTTTTTCAGGATTATTAATACGAACAATAGCCACAAAATTTTCAATTTCTATGGCAAAACGTGAAAAATTATAAGTTGTCATGATGTTTTTTTGTGATTAATATAGCTTGTGTATTACTGTGTAGCTGGAGCCACGCAGTAGTTATATTTATTATTCTTTTATCAATTCTTCATATTCTAAAAACACATTTAAACCTTTATTTGTAAAATATTCTTGCGTTTCTAGTTTTGGTCTTTCACTTGTTACCAACACAAAATCTCCACCCCAAGCACCCAATGACTTAATTTCGCCCCAATAATCAGCAAATAATGTTTTTTTTACTCTTTGCATTTTCAAACTTTGGGCAATTAAAGATTCGTGTTCTCTAATTAATTCGTCAAATTCTGCTAAGGTTTGTGCCAACAAAAATTTTTGTGTAATGGTGCTAAGTTTTATTATTAACTCATCTTTTTGTGCGTTAAGTGATTTATAATGATTAATTCCTTCGCTGGAACTCTGTTTTTTGCCCAGATAGACAAAATAGATTTTGTCTTTAAAAGGTGGATTAAATATAACTTCTGTTGAATGTGGATTGCCAACTTTGGGTTTTTCATATAAAATTGCTTTTTCTGCATCAGCACAAGCCACATCATAACCAGAACCTCCCATTGTTTTGAAAAGTAATTCAAAAGCATTAATATTTGCCCATTTTGCAATGTTATAAATCAGTGTAGAACTGCTGCCAAGTCCCCAAAGACGAGGGAATTCGAGATAAGTTTCTACCAAAACATATTGATTTGCGTGTAAAAAACTTTTGCTAAGGCTTCTTGCCATTCGCAATATTTTTTGTAATAGCAATGATTTTTGCGAAACCAGATGGTCTAAACACTCAAAAGTATCGACATCAAATTTGGCTTCAAACCATAGCTGACCATCATTGTCATAACTTTTCCAATGTAAAACTCTGTGTTCTGAAAGGGCATAGCTGACTCTTAATTTTTGCCCGACATTGGTTGGTAGTGCCAATGCTAAAGCACCATCTAAGACATAATATTCTCCGCTAAGTAATAATTTTCCGTTTCCGTGAAAGTTTGTGTGCATATTCTGCATATATATGTGCGTATAACGAGCTTTAGCAAGTATGAAAAGACAAGAATTCTAAAAAATAGTATTAATTAAAATACCACCTTTTATTCAAACTACAATAATTTTACAAAGTTATAACTTCTTTCAAAAAATAGTTATTTTATTTTATTATCTACCTATTATTTTATAAATAATAAGGTTTTCCGAATCAAAATTTTAAATCTCTTAATGACTTAAAAAATCACATAGACATATAGCACACATAGAAAAAAATAATATTAAAGCTATGTATGCAATGTGCCTATGTGGTTAAAATAATTTTGGTGTAGAAAACCTAACAAACAATAAGATGAATGAAATGTATATTTTTTTAACCAAACTGATAAATTATACCTTTATTGTTGCTCTGCTTAGAATAACAAAGATTTACAGAAATGTAAATAACAAAATTTATCTATTATCGTAAAATATAACAAGTTGGTTTTTGTATAATTTATTTGAAAACAATAACTTTACATAATTCCTTATTTTATTGGCTACTAAAACACAAATTTAAACGATATGAAGAAAATCCTTTTTTGGCTTGTTATTTTATCTTCTACGATAATCAGTTATACACAAGCCACAATTTACCATGTCCGCACAACAGGCACTATGGTTGCTGACGGACTTACATGGGCAACTTCCACAACATTGCAAAATGCTTTGACACTTTCAGTGGCTGGCGATACGATTTTAGTTGCACAAGGCACTTATAAACCAGGGGCAACAACAGCAAGCACATTTTTAATGAAAAATAATCTACTCATTCGAGGTGGTTATAGCAACACAGGAAGTCCAGCTTTTAACAGCCGAAATGTAACAGGAAATATTACCATACTTAGCGGTGATGTCAATGGAAATGATAATTGTGCAGCCATGATTAGTGCAGGCACAACAGCCACATTTGCAGATAATACTTTTCATGTGGTTACAATTCCTGCAACAGTAACAAAAATTACCATTGACGGTTTTACAATTAGCGGAGGATTTGCAGGTGGTGCAGGTGTTAATGCTAAGGGTGGCGGCATGTTCATTAGTTTAGGAGCAGGGCAGATTATTCTACAAAACATGACTTTTAGCTGCAATGCTGCCACAAATATTGGTGGTGCAATTATGCACAGTAGCACATCTTTAACCGTTACATCTTCTTATTTTGATAAAAACAGGTCAACAACCAATGATGGAGGTGCTATTTATGGAGAAGGTGATAGTTTAAGGGTTACAAGTACAAATTTCACCAATAATAAAGGGAGTAATGGAGCTGCGGTATATGTAAATTTAGTAACTCCCGCTAATTGTGTTTATACATTTTCAGCAGATAGTTTCAAGACAAATACTGCCAATAATTCGGGTGGTGCTATCAATATTCAAAATGGGAAAAGCACAGGGACACAAATATCAGACAGTTATTTTGAAGCAAATACAGCTCTAAGAGGTGGTGCAGTGGCATATTTCTTAGCCACAGATGTAACAGGAAGTGTTTTTAGAACCAAATTTATGGGAAATACTGCCACAGGAGTTAGTGGTGGTGCCATTGCCATCAATGCAACAAGTATAGATGGTGGTTATTATAATAATGTATTTAGCAACAATTCCGCAACTGCCAACACAGGAACAAATGGTGCTGGTGGTGCTATTGCTATTGAAGGTCTTACTGCCACACAACTTGCACCTGCCATTTATAATAATACTTTTAGTAGAAACTCTGCCGCCTCAACCAACTTAACAAAAGGCGGTGGTGCATTGTTTGTTGATAATTGCAATGCTGCCGTAGTTTTCAATGTATTTAATAATATATTGTGGAATAATATAGCAAATACTGCCGCAAATGGAAATAATTTAAGAGTGGTAAATTCTACAAGTTTTATTATTAGCAATTCTATTATGAATGCCGCCGAAACCTCTTGCACAGGTGCATGTGAAGGCACAAACATGACAACTTTATATAACAAAGACCCACAATTTTATGATGATAATGGTTTAGATAATGTTTTGGGTAATAGAGATGACGATTTACGTCTAAAATATGATGCAACAGCAGTAAAAGTAAATAATGCTTTTGATTTAGGCGTAACCTCAAATATTGTAAGTGGAAATACCATAAATTCACCTTCGGGAGATATTATTAGTGCAGTACGAACTTGCAAACCTGATTTAGGTGCTTATGAATATCTACATATTTGGGCAGGTACAACAAGTGCAGAATGGAATACGGCTGGAAATTGGAGTCCAAGAAGTGGTGCAGTTGTACCTGACAAAACCATGAATGTTTGGATAGGGGCAAATAATTGGAATGACTTAATTAGCACAACAAATCCTGCGGTGCCACTTACACCAGTGCTGACAGCTACAAATTATACAGGTTTTAGCATGTATGTAGGCAATAGTTTTTTAATGAATACTAATAGTATTATTACTTTACAAGGCAATTTATACATTACAGGCAATGCAAAGTTTAACGATAGTGCAAATCCTTATGGTGGAAAAGTTATCATGAAACCAACAGATTGTACTTTTCCACAAATTATTTCTCACAGTGGTAGCCAACTTAATTTCTATCATTTAGAAATTGACAATGTTTCTGGGGTTACAAAAACGGGCAATAATGCAACTGTAAAACTTGTAACAGAACTCACAAACGGAAATTTGGCAGTCAATGGTGGTTTTACTTTGCTATCAACAGCTACACAAACAGCAATGGTTGCCAATGACCCTGCGGCAGGAGTTTCGCCAACTACACGCCGAATTACAGGCAATGTTACGGTACAACGTCATATTACAGGACACCCATCATACACAGGCATGGGTTATCGTTATTTTTCTTCTCCTGTTGATAATTATTCGTATTCACAATTTACGCAAACTCCATTGGTTACAGGTGCAGGTTATTATTGGTATAATTATGCTTATACCTCCGCAAATTTTCCTACTTTGTTTATTTATCAAGAGGGAAATAACACAGATGATGGCACAAATACAGGCGGATTTGAAGGTGGCTCTGCAACAGGAGGTTGGCGTTGTCCGACTGCAAGCCCAGCAACAGGACAAGGTTTTAATGTGCATACACCAACCAATATTACCACAAGTTTTAGAGGTACAGTCAATAATGGAACTTTAACAATTCCTGTAACAAAAACAGGAGCAAGCACCTATTCAGGTTGGAATTTAGTAGGAAATCCTTATCCTTCGCCATTAGATTGGGACGCAGTAGTGGCTGCAAATGCTGCAGTTGTTGAGGCAGCTTTATACAGACGTATCGCAAAAGGTACGTTAAATGTTGTGAGTTGGGGAAAATATATTGCAGGAGTAGGCACTATTGAAGGCGGAACAGTTGGTGGTAATACGCCTGATAACACAAATATTACGAAGGATATTGCATTAGGACAAGGTTTTTTTGTGGTTGCAAAAACAAATGGAAACATTACACTGACCAATGCCATGCGACCAACAGTAGCCACACAAACAAATCCATTGTTTTTACGTTCTGAAAATGACAAACCAATGGCGTTGAAATTGCGTTGCCAAAACTCACAATTTTATGATGAAATGATAGTGCATTTTAAAGAAAAAGCAACAGAAAATTATGATGGTGATTTTGATGCACACAAAGCACCCGAAAATGGTGGTACAATGCCTGACATGTATATGATTTCTGCGGATAAAAAGAATATTTCTATTAACGGACTGCCTTTTAGTGCTTTGCAAAAAAATATTCCTTTTGTGGTTAAATCAAAAATTGCAGGTGAATATCAAATCAAGGTGCAAGATGCAACTTCTGTCCCAACAGGTTCAAATATATTTTTGTGGGATAAAGAATTGAATATCAAACAAAATCTTTTGTTAAATCCTGTTTATAAGTTTAATGCAAAAGTTGCAACCTATAACACAAGGTTTGAATTGATTTTTGATGTCAGCATTTCGGCTAACTTGGTTGGAAATTTAACTGTTTATCCAAATCCAAGCACAGATAATAAAGTAACTTTAAGATTGCTAACAAATGGCAATGCAAATTTAGATATTGCTATTTATGATGCAATGGGACGACTTGCAAAAACTTTAACCGCAAATAAAGACTTAAATACCTTTGAAATGCCATTAGATTTATCTGATTTATCGCAGGGTGTTTATATGATTTATGTTAGTGACGAAAAAGGAAAGTATGTAACAAAATTTGTAAAATAAGTAGCATTGCAAATTTAATTACATATTTTTTCATTATGATTGGGGTAGCCCCAATCATAATGAAAAATTTAAAATATCATTATCAAACTATTCTGTCCAAAAAGAACCAACTAAATATGTTTTTGCTTTGCCACGAATCAAAACTCTATCACCATTATCCACACAAAATAGTTTTCCTACTCTTTCAGATAATTGCATAGCCAACATTTCTTTTTTATGAAATTTCTCACTCCAATAAGGAATTAAAGAACAATGTGCAGAACCTGTTACAGGGTCTTCTAATATTGAGGCTTGGGGCGTGAAAAATCTTGACACAAAATCACAATTTTCGCCTTTGGCTGTAACAATAACGCCACCAGTTTCGAGATGCAATTTGTCAAATACTTGTCTATCAATTTTTATATTTCTGACATCTTGTTCTGATTCATAAACCAACACAAAATCCCTTGCTTTTAGCACTTCTGTGGGTTGTATGCTAAAAGCATTTTTGATAATTTCGGGTAACGTTGATGTTGTTGGTTTTCTTGAAGGAAAATCTAAGGTATAAAAATCATTGTCAAAACTAACTGTTAAATCTCCACTAAGTGTGCTAAAAACAATTTTGTCTTTTGAAAATCCTAAAAATGTTTTCAATACATGAGCAGTTGCAAGTGTTGCATGTCCGCATAAATCCATTTCAATTTCAGGGGTAAACCATCGCAAATGAATTTTATTACCATGATTAATAAAAAATGCAGTTTCAGCAACAGCATTTTCTTGAGTAATTTTCAATAGCATTTCGTCTGATAACCAACTGTTTAATGGCACAATACAAGCTGGATTTCCACCAAATAGCTGGTCTGTAAAAGCATCAACTTGATAAATATCTAATTTCATAATAAAATTGTATTATAGAGTGTAAAATATGTTATGCAAATTACGTAAAATCTAATATATGATAGAGATTTCAAAAATAATATTTTATTTCTACGTCTATCAATATTTTGTATTGTAAGTTTGTTATGCAACTTGATGTTAAATGTAAAATAAAATCTCAAAACCATGTTCAAAAATACTTATTACCTTATTTTTCTATACTTATTATTCGTTTCTTGTAAAGAAAAAACTATTACAAATAACAATATAAATAACACAACAAATGAAATTTCAAAACCTTTAAAAAACTTAGAAATTAGTTATGCAAAAGGTTTTTCAGTAAGTTATTATCCTGATTATAAATTAGTTACAGTTTTAAAAAGTGGATTTGCATCACCCAAACCCATACAATATGCGTTGATAAAACGAGGGAAACCAAAGCCAAATAACTTGCCACAAGATGCTGTTGTGATAGAAATTCCTTTGCAATCTATTGTTTGTCTTTCAACAACACATGCACCGTTATTAAATGAAATTGGCGAAATAGATAAAATTATTGGTTTTGCAGATATTAAATATTCAGGCATAGAAGCCTTGCAAAAACAAGCTAAAAATGGTAAAACAAAAGATGTTGGTGGACAAAATGGTGTTACAAATACTGAATTACTTATAAGTTTGCAACCTAATGCAGTAATGAGTTATAGCGAAAAAGATTATTACACACTTTCAAAATTAGGTCAAAAAGTGCTAATTAATACTGAATATTTAGAAAACTCACCATTAGGACGTGCAGAATGGATTAAGTTTGGGGCTGTTTTTTTTGATAAAGAAGATTTGGCAGCACAGTTTTTTAGGAAAGTTGAAAATAACTATCACGCAATAAAAAAAGAAGTAGAACAAGTTAAAACACAAAACACAACTAAACAAGTACAAAGTATTTTTGGCACAATTCCTTATAGCAGTATTTGGTATATGCCCGCAGGTCAAAGTTTTGCAGCTATTTTGTGGAAAGATGCTGGTTATTCATATCCATGGGCAGCTACCGAAGGTACAGGAAGTTTGCAGTTAAGTATTGAAGAAGCCATTATTAAGGCACAAAACGCCGATATTTGGGTAAATGTAGCTAATTTTAGTTCTATAAAAGAGTTAATTGCAACGGATAGCCGATTTTCAAATTTTAAAGCTGTCAAAACCAAACAAATTTATAATTGCAATAAACGTATGACATCAGGAGGCGGAAATGAGTTTTATGAATATGGCGTAATACGTCCAGATATTGTATTGAAAGATTTAGTGAAAGTTTTGCACCCTGAATTATTCAAAGATTATGAACTTTTCTTTTATCAAAAGTTAGAATAATTTAATTATTAATTATCACATTTTTGGTAGAACAAAATAAGCAATATTTATTATAGGTTTTCCGCACCAAAACCATTATTAACCACATAGTAACATAGCACACATAGAAAAAATTACTTTTTATGTATTTTTTGAGTAAAAATTATCAAAAAATCTGTGAAAATCTGTGAAAATCTATGTGGTCTGTGTCATTATTGTTCCATAATTTAGCAATAAAGTATATTTTATACATAAAAATTATTTGTTAATTTTGATAATAAATATTGCAAAAAACTAAACCTCCTCCATGACTTTTTTCTCTCTGCAATACCCAATTAATGCTGCATAAACCGTATCAGTTTTCAATAAATCCACATTGCCCAACAAAATCATTTGCTCCCTTGCTCGTGTCAAAGCAACATTTAATTTTCTATCCACAACACCATCATCTGTTAAAGAAACTAAGTTTTTCATTTGGTATAACTTGTTGATACAGAACGAAATAATGATAATATCACGTTGGCTACCTTGATACCTTTCCACAGTATCAACCGTAATTTTTTCATAATTTTCTATGCCTTGCAACTGCAAATAATTTCTTATATGTGCAATTTGATTACGATAAGGCGTAATAATTCCCACTGTTTTTTCCGCCACAAAAGGTTTTCCATTTTTGCGATACAATTCAATAATTTCAGCCACCAATGTTGCAGCTAATATGGCTTCATTTGTGTTAATTTTATCAGATAAATCATCTGCAAAACTTTGCGTGGCAATAAAAGATAACCTTCTCGCCAATACAATTTCTGTAAGATTTATATCTTTATTTTTAATTAAATTAGGTATTAAATTTGACGATAAATTTAATAACATGGTCTGTTCTGGTCTTGCTGGTTTCAGCACATTTTCATAGAAAAACTGATTCGGAAAATCTGCTAATTCCACATGCATGCGTCCTTGATAAGTCAGCGTATCATAAGCCCAAGTCCACGCATTTTTTTGACACAAATTATAAAGTCTTTCAAATAGCGAATTGCTACGATTATTTAACCCAATAGCCCGTAATTCTTCGTCTGCAACTTGCGATTTATATTGATTTTGCAACACAATGGCAGGTAATTGTTTATGGTCGCCAATCATCACAAACTTATCAACCAAAGGCAAAATTCCAATAATTTGAGGTTCTAAAATTTGCGAAGCCTCATCAATAATGGCAACATTGAATTTTTTTAGCTCAAAAATTTCAGGTTTGTTAGTAACTGCTGCCACCGTTGCCACAAAAATTCGAGTTTTCTCCATCAATTCTTTTACCTCTTTGCGGCTTTTGAGTTCCTCTATTTTTTTGTCCAATAATTTTGGTCTATGTTTTTCAGCAGTTGAATATTCCGAGCCAATTCGCAAAAAGTCTAACTCTGAAATAGCCTCGCAAATTTCATCAACTGCCCGATTTGTATAAGCCAACAACAAAATGTTATTTTCGGGTTCTTTATGCAATTCGAAGGTCAAATTTCGTAAAATCAAAGAAGTTTTGCCTGTTCCAGGAGGTCCAACTAACAAAAAATAGTCTTTTGCATCTAATGCTTTATTAATAATTCTATTTTGTTCGTCATTAAGACTAAGATTTTTATATGACATTTTATAAGTATATTTCCAAAAATATAAAAAAAAATTGCGAATTACTATGAAATTTCATAAAAATTAAACAAATTGAAAAACTAAGTGATTTTTGTCATTCTGAGCCTGCGAAGAATCTGACGTTATTACGTCAAAACCAAATAATTCAGATTCTTCGCCAGCTCAGAATGACAAAAATTATTTTTAAAATAATAAATCATATTTCACTGTTTCAGATACTACTTACTTCTTTTATTTATCTTTCTACCAATTTTAACTATGCAAGCCACTGCTCAAAACCTTACGCCAAGTGATTCCACAAATCATAAAATTACAACAATTAGAATAGAAAAGTTTTATTCTAAACATTTGAAACGTCATGTCGTTATTGATATTTTCTTGCCTCCAAATTATTACCAAACACAAGACAAATATCCTGTTTTATATGCAAATGATGGGCAAGACATGAAAGCTGTAAAAATGGAATCAACACTGACAAATTTGTATAATGAAAATAAAATCTCTCATTTAATTGTAGTTGCCTTACATACTTCTAATGAAAGAGTGCAAGAATATGGCACAGCAGCCATGCCCGACTACAAAGGCAGAGGTAGCAAAGCCGCACAATATACCAAATTTATTCTCGACGAAGTCTTAGCATATATCCAACAAACATACAGAGTAAAACGTGAAGCCGTTAGTACTGCGTTTTTAGGATTTTCATTAGGAGGTTTGTCAGCTTTTGATATTTCTTGGCATCATTCTTATATTTTTGGTAAAGTGGGCGTATTTTCAGGCTCTTTTTGGTGGCGGAAAAAGGCTTATGAAGATGGTTATGACGATGAAAATGACAGAATTATGCAAGTATTAGTTCGTAATGGCAGCTATAAAAAAGGGTTTAAAATGTGGCTCGAAGTAGGAACAAAAGATGAAACAGATGACAGAAATAACAACGGAATTATTGATTCTATTGATGATACCTTAGATTTAATTAAAGAATTAGACAAAAAAGGTTATAAAAAAGACCTCGACTACAAATATTTGTGCATTGAAGATGGTGAGCATAACCAAAAAACATGGTCAGAATGTATGCATGATTTTTTGATTTGGGCATTTGGAACTAAATAAATATCTTACAAATATTGGTACACATTAAACCTATTAGGTGGCTTTAAGCCACCTAATAGGTATTTTATTTTCACAAAATGTTAGAAAAATTACACGAAACTTTTTTACAAAGTAATCTTTTATATCCTGAAATTAGCTTGGCAATATTAGCTATTTTTTTGGTGTTGTTAGCGGCTTTTTCTGTTTCTTATCGTGTGTGTTTAACTGTTTTTATTATTGGAATTTGTATAGAAATGCTTTTAAATGGTTTTGCTACTAATTTTAATGATAATTTTAACAGTTTGGAAAATGGTTTAATAGCTAAAAACACTTTACAAACAACAGTCATTTCGTTAATTCAAAGTAATGTTAATATCTTGATTTTCAAATACTTATTTGCGATTTCTGGAATATTAACAGCTTTATTGTCTGTTAAAGAAACAATGCTAAAAAAAGATGGAATATTTTTGGCTTTGCTCACAACAGTTATCTTAGGAATGAATTTGGCAATAAGCACAAATAATTTATTATTAGTATTTTTAGCTATTGAAACGGTTTCTATTTGTAGTTATTTACTCTTAATTTTCAATAAAACTTACAAGTCAAGTGAAGCCGCATTAAAGTATTTTTTGGTTGGTGCAACCACAAGTGGCGTAATGCTTTATGGAGTTTCGTTACTATATGGTTTTGCTGCAAGTTTAACAATTTCAGACATTGCAAGCAAAGCATCAGAAGTGCCGCCACTGCCATTTTATTTTGCTTGCGTGCTTACAATAGCAGGTTTATTGTTCAAAATAGTCGCAGTTCCTCTCCATATTTGGGTGGGCGATGTCTATGAAGGTGCTGCAACAAGTTTAGTGGCTTTTTTGACAACAGCCTCAAAATTTTTAGGCATTGCAATTTTATTTAATATCTTAGAAGTTACAAGTTTTTACAAACTACCTACACAAAATTTTATAGCATTTTTAGCCATAATTTCCTTATTATTTGGCACATTTGGTGCAATTTGGCAGCAGAACACAAAACGGTTATTGGCTTATTCTTCGGTTGCACATAGTGGTTTTTTGTTGGCGTTATTGAGTATTGCAAACACTTCATATCTAAGTTTTACAACTAATTTTGCGACATTAATTTTCTATTTGGTATCTTATTTATTGCTAAGTTATGCTGCATTTTATAGTATTTTATTGGTCGAAAATGAACGAAAAAGCACTGATATTCAGGCATTTGCAGGTATTGGAAAAACACAAAATTGGTTTGGAATATTGCTGTTTGTGATTTTTATTGGTTTTGCAGCTTTGCCACCAACTTCGGGATTTACAGCGAAATTGTTAGTTTTTACAACTTTAATTAATTCATATACTGCTAATAATCAAGTAATTACACTTATTTTATTACTTACAATGTTATTTACAAGTTTATTATCTTTGTATATTTATTTGAAAATTCCTTATTATGTTTTTTTCAAAGAAGCCCAAAATGAAGAAATCGTAAATAACGAAATACCAAATAAAGAAATTACCACAACTTTGTTTGATAAAATTATGTTGGCTTTATTGTGTTTAGGAATTATTGTATTGTTTTTTAAACCTGATATTTTTTAAAAAATCAGGTTTTTTGCGTCAAAATTTTTGTCATTCTGAGCTTGCGAAGAATCTGACGTTATTACATCAGAAACCAATAATTCAGATTCTTGCGGATTGCCGCCCACTTAGCTCAGAATGGCAAATTTACAACGTCAGCATAAAACTAATTAAAATAGTTATGAAATCTTGTTTTTTACTTATATTTTGCTTTGTTTCAACGCATCTTTTTGCACAAATAGATTACCCAACTCCCGAATCAAGTTTTGAAAGGCTATTTTATATTCAACGAAGCAACAATCGTAATACCATTATTTATGATGCAGTTTTGACACATAAAAAAGAATTGGCAACAGAAAATCCCATTAGTATTTATTGGATTACATACGAAAAAGGTGGAATTAGGGAAGAATTGAATTTTGAACAAAGAAAATTAGCTTATGGAATATCTGTAACGCAGATAGTAAAAAATTATTGTGAATTTAATTTAATAGCATATAATAAGCAAAAATTTGTTTTAGAATTGGATACAATAGGAAAGCCTTATGTAAAAATTGAGATAAATGGAAAGCAAATGATAGTACACCGAATTTTTATTAGTGCAAAGGGTTTGTTTAAGCCAAAAGTAAAATATATTGAGTTTTTTGGTACTTATTTGAATAGTAATAAGGCTGCTTACGAAAAAATTATTCCTTAGAGGTCAAAACAAAGCGAAGTAGACATTTTATATATAATAATGTAGGTTTTGTAATAGTTTGTGGCTCCAGATGTGCACACTTACAAGGGAATTGGCAGTTGCTAAAAAATATTACATTTATAACACGACCAAAGTTTAATCAGTAAATTATCATAAGAGCTATATTTTATAAAACAAAAGATGTAATCTATCATAGACTACATCTTTTGTTTAGAGATATTATATTCGTTGATAACAAACAACTATACCTTACTTTTTAGGATTTAAAATATTCTCAATTCTTTGCAAAACGTCTTGCAAATGATAGTTCATTTCTTGATTTCCTGCATATTTTAACAAAGATGCTTTTACTTCACCTTGCAAAGTTTTCAATTCGCCACGAGTGTAGGCACGAATATCTGATTGCGAAGCATCAATGCTTGTAAGACCAAAAAACTCACGATATTCTTCAAAAGCTGCTGGTAATGGTGTTTGTTCTTGAGTCATCAAAAATTCCATTCTTTCCAAATAAGCACGTTGCAAATTTCTACGATAAGTATCAACAGCTTTCCCTGCTGCTAATTCTGACCAAATATTTTTGCGTAAATCTGTAAATAAATTGCCCATTGTATAGCTTGTAGCTTTGCCAAAACGGGTTTCGCACTCAATTAAACGTGCCAAACGACCAAATTCTAAAACATCATTTAAAGTGGCAACTTGTGCAGCCCTAATTCTATTTATGATACCTGCATTTTCAATTTTACGCAAAATATTTTCGTCTAACATCCATGTTGGTGTTGCAAAAACCTGTTCAGCCAAATATTTCATGGCTTTTTGTTGCTTTTCTTTCTCAACTGCTTGATATACAACACCTTCTTGAGTGGACATACGGAAAGTTTCATACACACCACCAATGTTTTTATAAACATGTCCAGAATAACGATTCCACTGTCCAAAAACATTTGTATATAATTCTTTCAACTCTTCAAAATCTTCATTTTCCTTTTTAGTCCACTTAACTAACTGAGGCACAATACGTTTCAAATTTTCTATACCATAATTACTTGCTTTCATAGCATCATCTCCCACTGATTCTGTAGTAGAACGAGGGTCAATTTCGTTGAAAGTTTGGCGACCATACCAATACATGGGATTTCCCCAATTTTTCATAATCATGGCATTGAGTTGTGGCAATTCATCTTCTGGTTTTTTTACATTTGGATACCAACGATAACCCCACTCTGTAATATAATTATCATAAACTCCAATAGATGGATACCAACGGTTGATTTTGTCCTTCGGTTGTGCCACATAATTGAAACGTGCATAGTCCATAATTGAAGGTGCAACGCCATATTTATCTGTAAAAGTTGTAGAACGGAGAGAATCAACAGGGTGTGCATAACTTGAACCCATATTGTGTGGAAAACCTAATGTATGCCCAACCTCATGAGCCATAACAAAACGCAAACCTAAGCCCATCATGTCTTTGCTTAAATAACCTGTTTGCAATTCGGGTACAATTTGCGATGCCTGCACCACCATCCAATTACGCAACAAACTCATAATATTATGATACCAAAGGATATCACTTTCTATAATTTCGCCACTGCGTGGGTCATGTACATGAGGTCCAACAGCATTTTGAATTTTTGTAGTAATATAACGAATACAAGAATAACGGCTGTCATCTGGGTCAAAATCAGGGTCTTCTTGTGGCGTTGGAGCATCTTTTGCGATAATTGCATTCTTAAAACCTGCTTTTTCAAATGCTTTTTGCCAATCTTCAATACCTTGTTTCAAAAATGGTCTCCATTCCATAGGCGTTGCAGGGTCAATATAATAAACAATTTGCTTAACAGGCTCCACCAATTCGCCACGCAAATATGCCTCTTTATCTTTTGGTTCTAATTTCCAACGAGTAATATATTCCACTTCATCTGCTTGGTGTTCTGTTGAGCCATAATCTGTAAAATTTACAGAGAAAAATCCAGCACGTTTGTCTGCCAAACGAGGCATAGAAGGGTATTTTGCCAATAAAATAAAAGATTGAGTCATTTCCAAAGACAAAGTTCCAGATTCCTCATTTGCAGGTGGTTTGTTGGCTACATAAGTCAAAACGTGCTTAACAACCATATTTTTAGGAAAACTTTTTGCCTGTGAAACATAGCTTCTTGTGTTGTCCAAACGACTAACTTGGAATTGTTTGCGTTGTCCGTCATCTAAGGCAGCAAGCAATGTAACATCTGTTGTGAACAATGGCGTAACATCAATAACTCTTGCTGTGGTGTCTTTATTGATAGCTAAAATATCAAAAGCAGCTATAACAGGCGAAAAATTATTAGCTTTTACTGATTTATAAATTGGTAAATCTTCCGAAGCTACATTTTGTGTTGAAATGTGTTTGAGAATAATTTGGTTACCTTGTTTTGCAAACCTTACCATTTGTTGTGATTTTGCAGCACTTCCTGCGCCACCAAAACTGAGGTTTTCTACATAACCCGAAATTTTGCTCACAATAAGCATATCTCTTTCCAATAAACTGTCTGGAACTTCAAAATAATATTTGTCCTCAACTTTGTGGACAAAAAATACGCCTTTTTTAGTGTCGGCATTCTTTGTAATCACTTCATCATAAGGCTTTATTTTACTTGTTGATGGTTTTGCAGGAGTTCCCACAGGTGGTGGTGTGGTTGATGTTTTTTGTGCTATTGCATTAGTAGCACCAAAACACAAAATTCCACTTAAAATAGCAGCCCCAAAAGTTGTTTTAACAGTTTTTGTAAGGGTTTTGCTATTTCTGTTGGTAAATAATGTTTTTGTCATGTAGATTAAAGTAGTTAGGAATGAAATTAGTTTTTTATTTGTCATTCTGAGCTTGCGAAGAATCT
>JAYTNF010000184.1:0-6907 GCA_043748455.1 Cytophagales bacterium | reverse complement strand
AAAGCCTGAATACCCAAACGGTGAAGTGTTGGAGCACGGTTTAGCAATACTGGGTGTCCTTTCAAAACATTTTCCAAAATATCCCAAACTACTGCAGATTTTTTATCTACAATTTTCTTTGCAGATTTTACCGTTTTTACAATACCTCTTTCAATCAGTTTACGAATAATAAATGGTTTGAATAACTCCGCAGCCATGTCTTTTGGCAATCCGCACTCATGTAATTTGAGTTCAGGTCCTACCACAATTACCGACCTACCAGAATAATCTACCCTTTTACCTAACAAGTTTTGGCGGAAACGTCCTTGCTTGCCTTTCAACATATCAGATAATGATTTTAAAGCTCTATTACCATCAGAACGGACAGCATTTACTTTACGAGAGTTATCAAATAAAGAATCTACTGCTTCTTGCAACATACGTTTTTCGTTACGCAAGATAACTTCTGGAGCTTTAATATCTATTAATCTTTTCAAACGGTTATTACGAATAATAACACGACGATACAAATCATTTAAGTCTGATGTTGCAAAACGACCACCATCTAATGGCACTAATGGGCGTAATTCTGGTGGAATTACAGGCACCATTTTAATTATCATCCATTCTGGTTTATTCACAATTCGACCATAAGAACTGCGGAAAGCCTCAACAACTTTCAGACGTTTTAATGCCTCTGCTTTTCTTTGTTGTGATGAATCTGTGGCTGCCATGTGGCGGAGTTCATAAGATAAATCATCTAGATGTACTCTGCTTAATAACATTTCAAGAGCCTCAGCACCCATTTTTGCAATAAATTTATTTGGGTCACTGTCGTCAAGTTGTTGGTTATCTCTTGGCAACTTATCTAATATGTCAAGATATTCATCTTCTGTTAAGAAATCTAAACGACTTACACCGTCAGAACCTTTAACTCCAGTCTGCACAACCACATATCTTTCGTAATAAATAATTTGGTCTAATTTTTTAGTAGGTAAGCCCAACAAATAACCAATTTTATTTGGCAGAGAACGGAAATACCAAATGTGAGCCACAGGAATTACGAGTTGAATATGCCCCATTCTTTCTCTGCGAACTTTCTTTTCTGTAACTTCCACGCCACAACGGTCGCAAACAATACCTTTATAACGGATACGTTTGTATTTACCGCAATGACATTCCCAGTCCTTTACAGGTCCGAATATTCTTTCACAGAATAATCCGCCCATTTCAGGTTTATAGGTTCGGTAATTAATGGTTTCGGGCTGCGTAACTTCGCCATGAGAACTTTCTAAGATTGACTCTGGTGAAGCCAAGCTAATGGTAATTTTCGTAAAATCGTTGTTGATTTTCTTATTCTTTTTGAAAGCCATTAGATTTTGCTATTTATAGTTATGAACTTGCAAAAATACAGATTATTAATTAATTTACTAATAAATTGTGAAATTTTTATCATTTTTTATTTTGCCATCTTGATTACAGTTTTTAGTTAGCCAATAATTTTTGAGAAAATTGTAATTTTATCAGCAGACAATGCATAAATATAAAGCAATTTAGCTCAATAATGATGTGAAACTTGACATAAAACTGTTTATTACAATTATTTAACACCAACTTTTTAGGTATCATACAAATAGCTGTTATATTTGCAGCCAAATTTATGTTGATACTAACTTGACGCTAACTGTTATTGTATAATGAAACAAATTATTTTTATAGCCTTATTTATTACCTTTTTTATTGCAAGTTGTTATGATTCATATTCCCAAAATGTAGGCTTTGGTAGAACACGTACAACTACAAATACAAATACAAACCCTGTTGATTATGAAAGCCCAAAAGACTACATTATTGGTGGTGTTACGGTTTTGGGAGCCGAATTTTTAAATCAGGATGCTATTGTATCTATGTCGGGTTTAAAAACAGGTGATAAAATCAAAATACCTGGTGAAACAATTAGCAATGCAGTAAAAAAACTTTGGAAACAAGGTTTAGTTGGTGATGTGAAAATTTCAATAGTCAAAATAGAAGAAGATAAAGTTTATTTGCAAGTTGCTCTGAAAGAAAGAGCAAGACTTTCACGTTGGGTATTTTCGGGTATTCGCAAAGGACAAGCTACTTCTATTTCTGAAAAAATAAAATTGATTAAAGGTAAAATTTTGAATGATGCAGTGTTAAAAAACACCGAAAATAAAATTAAGGAATATTTTGCAGAAAAAGGTTTTCAAAATTCCAAAATCAAAATTACAATCCGCAAAGAAGATTCTGTATTATCTCGTAAACAAAATTATGTGTATCTCGACATTGCGGTTGATAAAGGTAATAAAGTAAAAATTAATAAAATCAACTTTGAGGGAATTTCTGCAATTAGTGAAAAGAAATTGCAAAAGAAAATGAAGAAAACTAAGGAAAAATTTGCATTAAGAATTTTTACGCCTTCAAAATTTATTAAAAAGGAATACGAAACAGACAAAGAAAACATATTAACATATTATCATAAATTAGGTTATCGCAATGTTATGATAGAATCTGATGAAGTTGTGAAACAAGAAGATGGCAATGTTGATATTAATTTCAAAATATTTGAGGGTAAGCAATTTCATTATAGAGACATAAAATGGACAGGCAACTTTGTGTATTCAGACACTGTTTTGTCAAGAGTTTTAGGCTTACAAAAAGGTGATGTTTATAATAAAGAAGAATTGGACAAACGTCTGAGTTTTAGCCCGACTTCAACAGATGTTACGTCATTATATATGGATGATGGTTATTTATTTTTTCGTGTAGAACCTGTAGAAACACAAATTAGCGAAGATTCAGTAGATATTGAAATGCGACTTTTTGAGGGAGAACAAGCTACGATTAACAAAATTATTTTGAAAGGAAATACCCGTACTTCTGACCATGTTGTGATGCGTGAGATTCGGACAATTCCAGGGCAAAAGTTTAGTCGTGCTGATTTAATTCGTACACAACGAGAATTATCTACATTAGGTTATTTTAATCCTGAAACAATTACTATTAATCCTGTGCCAAACATGGCAGACCAAACCGTAGATATTATTTATGGTGTGGAAGAAAAACCAAGTGACCAAATTGAATTATCGGGTGGTTTTGGTGGTTTTCAAGGCTTTGTGGGTACTGTTGGTTTGGTATTTAATAACTTTTCGTTGCGAAAAGTTACAAAATTTAGAGAATGGAGACCTTTGCCACAAGGTGATGGGCAACGTCTTTCGTTGCGTGTGCAAGCAAGTGGTTTGTTTTTTCAAAACTATTCACTTTCGTTTACAGAACCTTGGTTAGGTGGCAAAAAACCTCAATCATTTTCATTTTCTCTAAGTCATGCAATTTCTCGTAGGTCTAATGGTACGCTATCTGCAACTAATTTGCCAACTTTGCAAATTACAACCGCAGCCATGAGTTTGGGAAGACGTTTGCAATTTCCAGATGATTATTTTACTATGAGTAATTCTTTAAGTTTTAATATCTATAATTTAGATAGATTTGTAGGACTTTTTGGTAGCTATAATACAGGAACATCTTATAATCTTGCATTTAATACAACTATCTCACGAAATAGTATTGATAATCCTACTTTCCCACGTCAAGGTTCTTCTATGTCTTTGAGTATTGCATTGACTCCTCCTTGGTCATTGCTTACAGGCAAAGATTATAGCCGAGAAGGTATTACAGAGCAAGACCGTTATAAATTGGTTGAATATCATAAATGGATGTTTGATAACTCATGGTTTATGAAATTGGCGGGTAATTTAGTCTTACATACAAGGGCACACATGGGTTTTTTGGGAACATATAACTCTGCCTTAGGTTATACACCTTTTGAAAGATTTGCAATGGGTGGCAGTGGTATGAACTTAAATAACATGATTATTGGACAGGAAATGGTTGGTTTGCGTGGTTATATTGACAATTCTATTAAGCCACAAGTTCCCGATGGAAAGGGCAGTTTCTTGCCTTATGACAGAAATGGATTAGGTGGTATTATCTACAATAAATATGTCTTAGAATTGCGATATCCAATTTCTTTAAATCCATCAGCAACAATTTTCATCTTAGGTTTTGCAGAAGGTGGTAATAACTGGGGAAATTATCAAGATTTTAACCCATTTAGTTTGAAAAGGTCGGCTGGTTTTGGGGCAAGAATTTTTATGCCAGCTTTTGGTATGCTTGGTTTAGATTATGGCTGGGCATTTGATAGCGTAGAAGGAACTGCAGATTCAAAACAGCCCTTTACATTTACAATTGGACAGCAAATAAGGTAATAAACACTCAAAATAATTTTTAAATAAAATACAACCAACATTTTTTAGAGAAGTGTTGGTTTTGTTTTATTTAGAAAATATACAGTTACTCTAATTTTTTATCAATTTAATACTTTGTGTGCTATTTATGAATATGAATATTTTTGACAAAACTTTCCATTAAAGCACTATTTTTTGCAACTATCACATAAAAAATAATTTTACAAACATAAAAAATCTTAGCTAAGATTTGCATGAGTAAATTATCAATGTCGTTATCAAAGTTGTATCTTAAAACAATTTAAAAAGTTAATAATTTTTAATAAACTTGTTTTCTATTGACTATCTTAGTTATTTTGCACCACAAAATTAACTACTATTTTTATGCCAGGTTCAGAATTATTTGGTGCCGAAGAACGCAAAGAAGTACAAGATGTACTTGAAACAGGCGTATTATTTCGCTATAATCATGATGCCCAACGCAATGGACATTGGAAATCAAGAGAATTTGAGGCAGCACTTGCCAAATTCAACAACGTAAAATATGCTCATGCGTGTTCAAGTGGCTCTACTGCGGTAGCTATTGCTATGGCTGCATTAGGTATTGGTACAGGTGATGAGGTAATTGTGCCAGCTTTTACCTATATTGCTACTGTTGAAGGTGCATTATTAGCAGGAGCATTGCCAATTTTTGCCGAAATAGACGATAGTTTATGTTTGAGTGTCGAGGGTATTAAAAAAGCCATGACTTCTAAGACAAAAGCTGTTGTTGTGGTTCACATGTGTGGCTCTATGGCACGTATTGCAGAAATTATAGACTTTTGCAAAGCAAATAATCTCGAACTTATCGAGGATACTGCCCAAGCATTAGGAGCAAGTTATCAAGGAAAGGCTGCGGGAACTTTGGCTAAAATAGGTTGCTTTTCTTTTGACTTTTTCAAAATTATTACCTGTGGCGAAGGTGGTGCGGTGATTACAAATGATGAAAAAATCTATCATTTGGCAGACCAATTTTCTGACCATGGACATGACCATGTTGGAGATAATCGAGGTATGGAAGCACACCCTGTTATTGGTTTTAATTATAGAATTGGAGAAATTAATTCGGCTATTGGTTTGGCACAAATTAGAAAAATAGACTATATTCTTGTGCAACAACGCAAGCATAAAAAAGCTATGCAAGCAAGTTTGGCAAAATTTCCAGAGGTTTCTTTTCGCCATATTCCAGATATAAACGGTGATGCAGCTACTTTTATGGATTTCTTTTTGCCCGATGAACAAACAGCACGCAAAGTTTTGGCGGCTTTAAAGGAAGAAGGAATCGGAAATATTACAGGTATTCAATATTGGTATGACAATAATTACCATTATATTAAGAATTGGGAACATTTGAAAAACCTCAAATCACCAGCACCAATGGCAATTCATTTGTTGGGAAGTCCGCAAGATTATAATAATTTAGATTTGCCAATTACTGATAATTTAATGAGTCGTTTAATTTCATTAGTCGTAAAAGTTGCTTGGACAGACGAACAGTTAGCAACTTTGACAAGTAAAATTGAAAAGGCTTTGCAAAGTGTTTTGGTGAAGTAATTATTAAATAACTTGTATTTTGTCATTCTGAGCTAAGTGGCGGCAATACCCAAGAATTTGAATTATTGATTTTTGATGTAATAAAGCCAGATTCTTGGGTATTGCCGCCCACTTAGCTTTAAATGACAAATTTAAAATGTCAGTGTCATAATATAATAATGCCAAATTTTTGAGTATTGTCACCCACTTAGCTCAAAATGACAAAACAAATAACCAATTTTCAAATTTCTACTCATGGCTGATAATTTAGAAAATTTAAAATTTCCAATAGGTGCTTTTAAAGCCCAAAATAGCTATTCTTTAACAGAAATTAGTAGTTATATTGACATAATTGCTAATTTTCCTATGCGTTTGCGTAAAGAAGTTGCCAATTTAACTCCCAAACAACTTGAAACACCCTATCGTCCAGATGGTTGGACAGTTGCACAAACCATTCATCATCTTGGCGATAGTCATGCCAACAGTTTTATTCGTTTCAAATTGGCTTTAACCGAAGACAAACCAACAATAAAACCTTACGAAGAACAACTTTGGGCAGAACTTGCGGATAGCAAACCAGAATACATTGAACTTTCTTTGGCAATATTGGACAATTTACATAAAAGATGGGTGCTAATTTTAGTTGCTATGACCGAAAAAGAGTGGTTTGAAAGTGGTTTTGTTCACCCTGATAAAAAACGGTTGATTTTGTTGTCAGAAGCCGCAGCCACATACGCATGGCATTGCGAACACCATTTGGCACACATTACGAGATTAAAAGAAAGAATGCAGTGGAAATAAATAGACTTGCGATATTTCTAATTTTCAAAAATATTGCAAGCCTAAATAAACTAGGCTTTTCGCATCAAAATTTATAAAATATCGTAAAATTAGCTGTAATTTTAAATAGACTAATTGGTTGTAGTAAAAAATGTATGATTATCTAAGTTGCTGATTATCAATAACTTAGTAGAACACAGATGACACGGATTACCCTGATATTCACGGATTTATGTAATTTGTTTGTGATTATCCGTAAAATCTATGTTATCTGTGTGCCATAAAGTATTGATTTTCAACTATTTAAGTTATCA
>JAYTNF010000183.1:0-2347 GCA_043748455.1 Cytophagales bacterium | reverse complement strand
AAACATCCAATCCATTTCTCCATTTTGTCCTGAAATGAAGCCGTCAACAGTCATTTGAACTTGCAGTTTTAATTTTCTCATTTTTGTCAATTTATTATAATGAATATTATTTTGTTCTTTATTGCGTTGCCATTACCCCTAATAAATAATATTTCATATTTTACCTTGATTCTTCTGGGCATTTTATTCCCGAAAAAATATAACTCAGATAGATTCCTGCAAAAAAGTACATATCTGTACTTTCTGCATTGATTCTTTTCAATTTTGGTGCATCTTTTAATACAAGTAAACCGTCAAGGTCATCTGCAAAAAGTTTTCTTGCTCCAAAATCAAAACCCAAGTTCCATTTTGGACTTAAATAATGTTTTACACCAATACCAAAAGGGATAGAGAAATTTGTATGATTATAGTCCCCAATTTGGTTATTATTGCCTGAATAATTGACACCTGCAACACCTGCAAAAATATATGGACACCATTTTTCAAATCTTTTGCGGCTGCGGCGAAAATTAAAGAAATTATACTCTGCTCTTGCACTAATTTCACGAAAAGAACCCGAAAATTCAAACTTACGTACCTGCATAAAAGGGTCAGAAAAATATTCATCTTTAGCTGATAAATTTCCTATTGTAGCATCAAACCTAAAACTCCAAGCATTATTGACATTTAAACGATAAAATACATTGGCAGCAAGGTTGATATTGCGGTATTCTAACTCTGGTGATAAATCTCCTGTATAATTGGCAGCACCAATACCAAAACCTAACTCCTTTTTCTGTGCAAATCCCTCTGCAACAATACATATAGTTAGGCAAAAAAAAGAAAGCAACAGAACTGCTTTCGATATGATTTTTGTGAACATGTAATTGGGTTTAAATGATTTGTAATAAACCTTATAAGGTTTTAAAAACCTTATAAGGTTTGTGTTTATTATAAACGGTGTCTTCTAAATCGTTTTTTGAAAGGTTCTGGACAACGAACCTGTCCTGGCATTATATAGGTAAATGTAAATGCTGTTGTAATATATACATCATTATCTGTTCTATTTCCACGATTCGTATCTCCATGAATTGGATTACCATAACTATAATACGTTGGGAAAAACTGTGTATTATAGGCATTTGTAATTCCTACTCCATCTAAATAGGCAGCTCTATCTGCAGAACGTAAACCTGTATACCATTCATTAGGTCTTGTAAGGTCATTTTCATTTTTTACAACTCCTGCTAATCTTTTCAATCCGCCTTCTAATGACTTGTCATGTGACGCACGAGCTAAGTTATTTTCAGGAGTATTTTCTCCAAAAACAGCAAGGTCTGTATATAAACCACTTACATCATCTAAATAATCTGTAAATGTGAAACGGTAAGCAATTTCTAAACCAATATCTATTCTCGAACTTACTTTATAACGCAACCCTAAACCCACAGGAAAAGCAATTTGAAAACGTGAATATTTAGTACCGAAAGCCCCATTGCCACGTCCTTGTCCCTCTGTTCCTAATGGTTGCAAATCTACCCATTGCCCACCAGCATTGGTTGGGTTTCCTAATTGGTCTGTATCAGGTGCAATAGCTTGAGGATTGTGATAAAATCCTGCAACACCAAAAGTTAAATAAGGAATTACTTTTGAAGGACGTTGATAAAATACACCCCTGTTGCCAATAAAATCTAAAATACCCATAGCACTTAACTCAAAAATATCATTTCTGAAATGTAAGTTACGAGCAAAACGATACTGATTATTGCCATCTTTTGGGTCTGCTGTTGCATCATCACCTTCAATACGCCCATAAGTGAACATTAATCTGGCTGTAAAATGTGGTTTCAGACGTTTTTGCACAAAAATACTGATACTTGGCTTCGTATAACGAATGTCAAGACTTGTAAAACTTTGGCTTGGTGTAATATCGCCAAAATAGTTCATAGCATTAATACTTGCACCAATACTTAAATATTGCTTGCGTTTGAACCAAACCCATTTTTGATAATGTTGGGCTGCAACTTCTTCGCCTACGCCCAAAATAGTCAATAATATCACGAAAAATAACTTCTTGTTCATGCTTGTTAATGTTTAAATATTGCTGTTTAAATATTACTTGTCAAAATTTCTACTAAATTAATGGTTTTAACTTTAATTATGAAAATTATAGCAAATATTTTTCCAAAAATATGATTAATCTCTATGAACTAAATATTTTAGGTAATTTTTTGTTTTAAAATAGCTTAATATCTACTTAATAATAATTTTGTGGCTGCTAAAAATATTAAAATTACACTAACAAAATACAATAAGTTACGTGAATCTATTAAGCCTTTGCTGATAGATTGGTAATGAAAATCTACAC
>JAYTNF010000182.1:0-7509 GCA_043748455.1 Cytophagales bacterium | reverse complement strand
TTCTCACTTTCACTGCGCACAATGCCAATGATCCTTCGCTTCTCCAACCAACTTGCTTTTGCCAACGCATGAATGAGTGGAAGCGTCATCTTTTTTTCTTTGATATCAATACCCAAAGGCTTGCCAATTTCGGCTGTGCCATAATCAAATAAATCATCTTTAATTTGGAAAGCCATGCCAATTTTTTCCCCAAAAATAACCATCTTTTTCACAATCTCACCATCAGCACCAGATGTGGCAGCACCAACTCCACAACACGAAGCTATTAAAGTTGCTGTTTTTTGTCTAATAATCTCAAAATACACTTCCTCCGTAATATCTAATGACCTTGCCTTTTCTATCTGCAATAACTCACCTTCACTCATTTCTCGCACTGCCTGCGACACAATACGTAAAGACTCAAAATCTCCATTATCAATAGCCAATAACAACCCTCTTGAAAGTAAATAATCACCAACCAAAACCGCAATTTTATTTTTCCACAAAGCATTAATAGAAAAAAAACCACGCCGATAATCAGAATCATCAACCACATCATCATGCACCAGCGTAGCTGTATGCAATAACTCTATCAATGCTGCACCTCGATAGGTAGCCTCCGAAATTTTGCCACAAGTCCCAGCCACCAGAAACACAAACATGGGTCGCATTTGCTTGCCTTTACTTTTGACAATATATGTCATGATTTTGTCAAGCAACATTACTTTTGTGCGAACAGAAGCCTTAAACTTTTTTTCAAAGTCCTCCATTTCAGCCGCAATCGGACTTTGTATTTCTTGTAAATCAAGTTTCATGATAGTTGGGTTAATGGCATTTTATATTTTTCTGTCATTCTGAGCTTGCGAAGAATCTGGCGTATTACATCAGATTCTTCGCAAGCTTAGAATGACAAAAAAATAGAATATACAAATAATTTTAATCAGGTGCTTACTTATCTCAACGAATCTTCCACAGGAATTACCTGTTTTTGTAAATATAACTCATCTTTTCTGAAAGGTGCATCAATCGGCAATTCTAAAATATATTTACGTTTTGGCTTATCTTGTAATTTATTTCTTGGTATATCTTTTTCTTGAACAACGGTTAATTTGTCGCTAATAAGCCAAGGATTATAAGTTTT
The DNA here is from genome assembly GCA_043748455.1 of Cytophagales bacterium. Lineage (GTDB taxonomy): Bacteria > Bacteroidota > Bacteroidia > Cytophagales > Thermoflexibacteraceae > JAAFKA01. The sequence continues at coordinate 6,389 of JAYTNF010000182.1, read as the reverse complement.
CAAACTTTTATAGCTAACTCCTTGACTGTGAGCAAACTCTATTAAATTATTAATACTTGTATCTATTTCAATTTTTTTAAGAATATACGGTTTGTAAAGATTTGTGGGTGAAATTTCAAAACCATATTTCTTAGGTTCTGTCATAATTTCTTTCAGTGCCAAAATTCTAAAAACGTAACGACTTGTTTCTTGATTGAGCAACAAATCATAGTAAAAACGGGCTTTTTGTTTCACACACGCACGCATCATGCCTGTTAATCCCATGTTATATGCTGCTGCTGCATTTGTCCATGAACCAAATTTTTGATAAGATTTCTTAATATATTGACAGGCAGCCTTTGTAGATTTCACAACATGGTATCTTTCATCAACTTCATCTGTAAGTTCTAAACCAAGTTCTTTGGCTGTTGGTTTCATAATTTGCCAATAACCTGTTGCACCAGCACCCGAAACAGCATTAGAAACAGAACTTTCTATGACCATTAAATATTTAAAATCATCAGGAATTCCTTCTTCTTTCAAAATACTTTCTATTTGTGGCAGCCACCGATTAGCACGTTTGATAATTAAAATAGTTGTTGCATGGAGATTTGCATTAATAAGGAGTTCTCTGTCAAGTCTTTCTCGTACTTCTGCCTCATATAAAGGTACAGGCTCACCGCAAAAATTAGCTTTTTCGGGTAAGGGTAAATCATACATATCTATGATTTTCGTTTGCTGTTTTGCTAAATTGCTAACTAAACCATTATTTACTTTGTCATAAACTGTGTTACCGACTAAGAAAAAGACAATAACAATTAATGCAATGAGTTGGTATTTTTTCAAATGTTCCATATAAAATATTAATTATCCCTCAATGTCTTTATGGTTTAGTTTGGGAATTAAAAACACACAAAGCTAATAGTTTTTTACAAAAAACATAGAATTAATACATTTTTGCATGAATAAAAGACTGTTTGGTGTTGTAATTTGCAGACTGATATACTAAAAATGAAAAAATAATTTGTTCATTACTTTAATAAAGTTTAACAGAATTTATATCTTTTCATGTGAAAATTTTGTAATTATTAACATCATGTTATTATTGCAATATAAAACTTGTAAAAAAAGTTAAATGTATTATTGTTTTATTAAAAAAATGTTGCAAACTTTATAAACTAAATTTTGGCGGAATAAGTTAATCGCAAAATTACTAAAAGTTCTTTGAATTGTATTGTTACACCTGAAAATTAACCACAACCACACATGACCTAAAAGAAAAAATCGAGCTTACTTACTTTGTGATAAAGATATATTATTCATAAAAACATGATTTATATCTAATCAAATTAAAATATGTTTAAGAAATTAGATATATTACAACTTAGTTAAAATGAAAATGAAAATTTAAACAACTTCAAAAATTATGAACAAAGGACTTACATGGCTAAGACTGTCTTTATTGTCGACAGTTCTTATCTGTTTTACAACCCTTTTGTACGCACAACGAACCGTTAGCGGTAAGGTTACGTCAAAAGAAGAGCCAAGCGGTGCTCCAAGTGTAACAGTACAAGTAAAAGGTACAAGTACAGGCACAATTACAGATATGGAAGGCAACTACAAAATTGCTGTAACAGATGATAATGCTATTTTAGTTTTTAGCTTTATTGGTTTGGCAACGCAAGAAGTTACAGTTGGTAATCAATCTGTAATTGATATTGCGATGAAAGATGGCGACCAAAGTCTTACTGAGGTCGTTGTTGTGGGTTATGGAACTCAAAAGAAAAAAGACCTCACAGGTGCAGCAACTCATCTTGCAGAAAAAGATTTGAATGCAGGCCCTATTACTGACCCTTTACAAAGAATTTCAGGTCGTGCTGCGGGAGTTAGTATCAACCAAGTTGGTAGTGAACCAGGTACGGGACCAGGTATTCGTATTCGTGGTATCACTTCATTGGCAGGTGGTAACGACCCTTTAGTAATTGTAGATGGTATTCAAGGAAATATGGACTTGTTAAACCAAATTCCTCCTTCAGAAATCGAATCATTTGACATCTTAAAAGATGCTTCTGCAACTGCCGTTTATGGTTCTCGTGGTGCAGCAGGCGTTATTTTAGTTACCACAAAAAGAGCTAAGGGTGGCAAATTTACAGTAGATTATAGTGGTGTAGGTTCTTACGAAGTCATTTCTAAAAAATATGAAATGTTAGATGCTGCAACTTGGCGTACAGAAGCTGCAAAATTGGGAGTTACTGCGGGAGATGCAAAAGGCAATACAAATTGGCAAGACCAAGTTACAAGAAGCGGATTTACACAAACTCATAATTTAGGCGTTGGTGGCACTTTGGCAGGTTTTAATGTAAGAGCCTCTTTCACTGCCATTGGACAGGAAGGAGTTATTATTAATTCAGGCTTGAACAATTACATTGGTAGAATGCAAATTAATAGAAAGTTTTTGAAAGATAAACTTACCTTATCAGGTGATGTAAATGTGGGACGTAGAATACGCCGTTTTAACAATGGTGATGTAATAGGTATTGCTTTGACCAGAAGACCAACAGACCCAGTATATAATTCAAATGGAACTTATTTTGTAGATGATAATGTATTTGGTTATACAAATCCCTATGCGAGAGCCAAAGAAATGATAGACGGAGACAAGGTTACTAATTTATTTGGTAGCTTGCGTGCAGACTATAAAATAACATCAGCTTTAACTGCCACTGTGTTTGGTTCTTGGAGAACAACAGACCTTGTTTACCAACAATACCGTTCAAAATTAACTACTCAAGGAGATACAAGAGATGGTGCAAGAGCAGAAAGTAAATTAGAAACAGGTAGTGAAAGATTGTTTAACTTCATTTTAAACTATAAAAAAGTAATTGGCGACCATAGTTTTGATGTAAGTGGAATTTATGAATGGCAATATGCTGTAAATACTGTTCGCAAAGTTCGTTATTTAGGTTTAGATAGTAATCCTTTTGAAAACGGAGTAGATTTATTTAGCAGCAGTATGCTTCCAAAAGTTGCACCTATTCCTGATAAAGATTTTTTATTGGCAAATGATAATGACCAAACATTAGTTTCATTTTTAGGTAGGTTAAATTATAGCTACAAAGACAAATATTTAGCTACAATAACTGCCCGTACTGATGGTTCTTCTAAATTTGGTGTCAATAACAGATACGCATTATTTCCTTCCATATCTTTGGCTTGGCGTATTTCAGAAGAGGCTTTCCTAAAATCAAGCACCGTTGTATCTGATTTAAAATTAAGAGCAGGTTATGGCGTAACAGGAAATCAACAAGGTTTGGGCAGATTAGGCTCTGTTCTATTGACAAGACAAGAAGGTAAATCTTTCTTTGGTGGCGGATTAGTGGATAATTACACTATCTACCAAAATGCAAATCCTAATTTGCGTTGGGAAACTCGTGCCATGATGAATGTTGGCTTGGACTTTGGTTTTATGAACAACCGTTTAACAGGTTCTATTGACTACTATAATGGTTTGACAACAGATTTATTATTTGATTATTTAGTGCCTCGTCCTCCATATCCATTTGAAACCATTAAAGCTAACGTAGGTTCAATGAGAAATCAAGGTATAGAAATCGCATTAAGCTATGTGGTTATTGACAAAAAAGATTTCAGACTTACATTAGGTGCTAACTTCACACACAATACAAACAAAATAGAAGAACTGAGTGGTAGCATTAATGGTGTAGACTTAAAAACAGATACAGTACGTTGGGGTGCAGGTGGCACAACAGGAACTGCTTCAACAAATAATGGTGTTCAATACCTTATCAAAGGTCAATCAATAGGTAGTTTTTTTGTATTCAAGCACGCAGGAGTTGATGCACAAGGCAATCAAATTATTGACGATTTGAATGGCAATGGCAAAATAGATGATGGCGACCGTAGTCCAGACCGTTATATTGCAGGCAATGCAATGCCAACATTTAGTTATGGTTTTACTCCATCTGCAAGCTATAAAAATTGGGACGTAAATATCGTATTTAGAGGCGTATATGGCAATGACATTTATAATGCAAGACGTGCTTCTTTAAGTGCAATGTCGCAATTAGGGCAATCAAATGTTGTGAATACAGCACCAGCAGATGGTATTCGTAATATTTCTTATGCAACTGATTACTGGATAGAAAAAGGTTCATTTGGTCGTTTAGAAAACTTAACGATTGGCTACCGTTTCAAATCAACTTTAAAATTTATCGAAAATTTGCGTTTATCTTTTACTGCTAACAATTTATTTATTATCACAAACTATTCAGGAATAGACCCAGAAGTAAATGCAAATGGTGGTGGTAATGATGGTAAAGGTTTTGGTACAGATTTCGGTTTGTATCCTCGCACCCGTACTTTTGCAGTTGGCGTGAATGTTACATTCAAATAATAATTGCTGTTGTAGCTGCGGTTTAGTCCGTAGACATACTATTTTCTGCCGATTAAAGTCCGCAGATGTGTTTATTTTCTGCGGACTAAAGTCCAATGCTATTAAGCTAAGAAAGTCTTTTTTAGTGCCGTTAGGCACGAAATATTTATAGTAAACGTATATTCTTCCTCCCAAAGTGCCGTAGGCACGACATATTTTGCCCGCAGTGGAACTGCTACGGCACTTTGGGAGGAGTTGGTGCTTTCTTTTACTATAAATATTGCGTTCCTAACGGAACTTTAAAACATAATTACTTGATAATCAAGTAATTAAAAATATAATAATTTTATTCCTTAGCTTAATAGCATTGGACTAAATCCGCAGCTACAGTAACAAATTTTTAAAACATTTTCAATTTACAAATTATTTTACAGTTGTTAAAACTCGATAAAAATATGAAAAAATACATTTTAGCAGTAGGTGTTTCTTTACTTACTTTAACAAATTGTACGAACCTTGATGAAGGTGTGTATGAAAAACAAGTGGCAGATAAATTTTATGCAACTCCAGCAGGAGTAACAGCAGCTTTGGCTGATATTTATGGGGAAGTGCGTGGAGATTGGAATGGAAAAGGAATTGCAGGAGCAGATAGAGGTTGGTTTGACTTAAATGAAGCCACTACCGATGAATTAATGCTACCTACAAGAGCTGATGGTGCTTGGGACGACAACGGTATTTGGCGACAACTTTACCGACACGAATTTGGTGCAGGTCAAGAAATGATTAATAATACTTGGAACTGGTTGTATAAAGCAGTGTTTAAAGGCAATCAAGCAGTAAAACTTTTAACAGACTCAGGTGCAGACCCTGCAAGAATAGCTGAAGCAAAAGTATTGCGTGCCTATTTCTATTATATGTTATTAGACGGTTGGGGAAATATACCATTCTTTACCGAAAATAGCTTAACGATTGATAAAATTCCACAAGCAGACCGCAAAACAGTTTATGAATTTGTTGTCAAAGAATTAACCGAAAATATAGACAAATTGCCAACTACTAAGGGTGGTGAGTTTTATGGTCGTTTTAACAAATTTGCAGGTTATACTTTATTGGCAAAAGTACAACTTAATGCACAAGTTTACAGTGGAGTAGCTAAAAATACAGAAGCAGCAGCATCTTGTGATAAAGTAATTGCTGAAGGTGGCTATTCTTTGGTGGCAGATTATATGACTTTGGGCGGAGACCGTTGTCCAGACCAAGAAGTTATTTTAGCTGTTTTTGTTGATGCAAATCAAGCACCTCGTAATATTATTGGTGTTCGTAGTTTGCGTGGTGCACACGGAAAAGCTGTATTTGGTTTTGATACTTGGAATGGAGCAACTGCACACCAAAATTTCATAAATAAATATGAAAATGGTGATAAACGCAAAGCACAATGGATTACAGGTGCTTACCCAGGTGGTGTAAATTATACGCTAAATATCAGCTCTTTGACAAGTGCAGGCGTAGAAGAAGGTGCAAGAAATATCAAATATTATCCTGTTGCACCTTATAATGGCGGTAGTTCTTCTAATGATTTTCCTGTATTTCGTTATGCAGATGTGTTGTTAATGAAAGCAGAAGCATTAGCTCGTGGTGGAAATACCGCAGGTGCGTTGCCTTTGGTAAATCAAGTACGTGCAAGAGCAGGAGTAGCAGCAATGACTTCGGTTACCTTAGACGATATTTATGACGAAAGAGGTCGTGAATTGTGTTGGGAAGGGCATCGCCGTCAAGATATGATTCGTTTTGATAAGTTTACCTTAGCTCACGATTTCAAACCAGCAAGTGATGCGAAATATAAATTATTCCCTATTCCAGCACCTGCGTTATCTACAAATACAAAATTGAAACAAAACGCAGGTTTTTAACATTTTAGGTACGTTGTCAATGGTGCTTTTGCACCTTGACAATCGTACTCTAAACTACTTTTATACGATTGTCAAGGTGCAAAAGCACCGTTGCCAACGTACAAAAA
>JAYTNF010000181.1:0-55989 GCA_043748455.1 Cytophagales bacterium | reverse complement strand
GTAATTTGTCTGTGATTATCCGTAAAATCTATGTCATCTGTGTGACATAAAGTATTGATTTTCAACTATTTAAGTTATCATACATTTTTTACCACTACCGAAAAATCAATGAAAATTTCATAATTGTGTTAATTAAATACACATTAAAACCAAAATATTCTTTTTTAGAAGTATTACAGCATCTATGTTTTTCTCTGCGTTTGATAAGTTTAGCTCTTAATATTCTAATATTTTACATACTAGTACTGGAAACAAGTCAATAATATACACACATTCTAAGTTTAAATGACTAAAAATAGACAATAAATGATAAAATAATTGACTGATTAAGTCTAAAATACGATGCGGAATGCCGCCAAGTAATATTTTATTAAAATTACTCTTATTTAGTATACTAAAACCTCAATGGTCACGCATATAAAAGCAAGAAGCACACTGATTTCTGTAAAAATACTTAACAGAAATAATGATAACTTAGACATCACTAAATTTTCTACAACTATCAGGCTTAGTTAGCAAAATTCTTTTATAGAAACCCACACAATTAATTACTTTTTATCTAAAAACTTACATTATATTTTGGTTATTCGCAATGTATTAGGTATAGAAATTCATAAAACAGAATATACAACAAATAACGATGCTCATCAAAAATTAGTTTTACAAACGGCGAGTTGGTCGTCTGGAATTTATTTCTGTTCTTTGTGTGCAAATAAAGAAATACAAACGCAAAAAATGGTGCTGATAAAATAATTGTATTCTTTATTGCATAGCAAAAGCTACATAATACTGCAAAACTTAAATTAAATAGCATTTACATGCAATTCGAAAATATTATTGGTTTAGACGACATCAAACATACATTAATTGCAGCAGTTCAAAGCCAACATGTTGCCCATGCACAATTATTTTTGGGTAAAGAAGGTTCTGCAAATTTGGCTTTGGCGTGGGCATATAGCAAATACTTAAATTGCGATAATCCAACAGATACTGATTCTTGCGGAAAATGCACCTCATGCTATCGTATTAATAAATTGATTTATCCCGATTTACATTTTGTTTTTCCAACTGCAAATGTAAAACCACCAAGCCAAAAAGGAAAAGGAAAAGATGATGACGAGGGAGGAAGTAGCAAAAGATATATTAGTGATGATTTTTTAGTAGAATGGCGAAATTATTTGAGTTCCAATCCTTATGGAAGTCTAAATGATTGGGCAAAATCTTTTGGTTTGGCAGATAATAAGCAATGTAATATTCCTGTTGATGAAGGAAGAAAAATTATTGGTAAATTGACATTAAGTTCTTTTGAGGGTAAATATAAAATTTTGATTATTTGGCTGCCAGAACTCATGAACACAAGTGCAGCCAATTCTATTTTGAAAATATTGGAAGAACCACCAGAAAAAACTATCTTTTTATTAGTTTCCAATAGCATTGATCAAATGTTGCCAACGATTCTTTCACGGACTCAAATTATTGCAGTTCGACAATTTTCGGATAATGAAGTAGAAAGTTTTATAAAACAGAAATACCAAAATATTGATAATCAACAACTTGCAGAAACTATTTTAATTTCTGATGGAAATTTAGCAGAGGCAATACGATTAATAGAAAAAGGACAAGGCACACAACAAGTGTTTTTAGAAAAATGGCTTAGAGCTTGTTACAAAGTTACCTCAGAGTTTTCGGCAATTCAACTCTTGGCAGACGAATTTGCAGAACAGAATAAAGAAGACCAAAAAAACTTATTGCTTTATACATTAAGTATTTTTCGCCAGTCATTAGTCTTAAAATTTGGTGGCGAAAACCTTGTAAGATTACCCGAAGAAACACTAAAATTTGTGCGTAATTTTGCAAAAGCAGCCATTCATGAACATAATATTCAGCACTTAAATTTGTTATTAAGTGAAGCAATTACACACATAGAACGAAATGCAAATCCAAAGATGATGTTGATAGATATGTCTTTGAAAATGTATGCTTTGTTTAAAAAATAGGTTCAAAAATTATGAATTATGAATTATGAATTATTTTTATGGTTTATACGTCAATAACTCATAACTCATAACTCATAACTCATAATTCATAACTCATAATTCATAACTCATAATTCATAACTCATAATTCATAACTCATAATTCATAACTCATAACTCATAATTCATAACTCATAATTCATAACTCATAACTCATAATTCATAACTCATAATTCATAACTCATAATTCATAATTCATAATTCATAATTCATAATTCAAATGACTATTTTTACACGCATTATTAGAGGCGAAATTCCTTCTCATAAAATTGCAGAAGACGAAAATTACTATGCTTTTTTAGATATTTCTCCACAAACCGAAGGACACACATTAGTAGTTCCTAAAAAAGAAATTGACTATATTTTTGATTTAGATGCCGAAACTTTGAGTGGATTGATACTTTTTAGCCAAAAAGTGGCAATAGGTTTGCAAAAAGCTATTCCATGTGTGCGTATTGGGCTAACAGTCATAGGTTTAGATGTGCCACATACGCATATTCACCTAATTCCAATGAACAGCATGAAAGATATGCGTTTTACAGATAAACCAAAACCTTCTCAAGAAACTTTGGCGGCAACTGCCGAAAAGATTAGGAAGTTTATGTAGTGGGTTGCTACTTGACAATGTTCATAATAAATTAAGCATTGTCAAGTTAACTAATTTACAATATCTGTTGCAAAACCTCAAATATCTCTTTTTCTATATCTGTATATGACTTTTTTTCAAACTTATTGCCTGTAATATGTTCATATAATTCGATATATCTGTCAGAAATACCTTGCACAACCTCATCAGTCATTATAGGTACAATTTGTCCTTCTTTACCTTGAAAACCATTTTCTATAAGCCACAAACGGACAAACTCTTTTGATAGCTGGCGTTGAGCTTCACCGTTTAGTTGTCTTTCAGCATAACCATCTGCATAAAAGTAACGAGAAGAATCTGGAGTATGAATTTCGTCAATAACACAAATTTCATCTTCATATTTGCCAAATTCATATTTAGTATCTACCAGAATTAACCCTCTTGCAGCCGCTAATTTTGTACCTTCTGCAAAAAGTAATAAAGCATATTTTTCTAATGCTATGTATTCATTTTCAGCTATTAAACCACTTTCAATAATATTTTCTCTTGAAATATCTTCATCATGTCCTTCGTGAGCTTTGGTAGTTGGGGTAATAATTGGTTGAGGCAATTTATCACTTTCTTTCAACCCATCAGGCAAACTTACACCACACACAGACCTTTTTCCTAATTTATATTCTCTCCATGCATGTCCCGATAAATAGCCTCTTACAACCATTTCAACAGGAAAGGTTTCGCATGACTTACCAATGCTTACGTTATTATGTGGAGTTTTTTCAAGCCAATTTGGAACAATATGTGCAGTAGCTTGTAAAAAATGTGCGGCAATAAGATTTAAAACTTGACCTTTGTAAGGAATTGGTCGAGGTAAAACAACATCAAAGGCTGAAATTCTATCGGAGGCAATCATAATGAGTTTATCATTAACTTTGTAAACATCTCTTACTTTTCCACGATAAAAACTTTGCTGGTCTGCAAAAGTAAAATTGGTGTCTTTTAGTGCTTCTAACATTTTATAGTTGTGTTTAGTGTAAAATAATGGAAAATCATAAAACTAAGTGGCTTAGAACATTAGAGATTATTTTTTTAATAAATCACTAATATTTGTAGCAATAACTTGCCCACTGCTTGGACGGCTTGCGTCAGCATTGACCACAATACCTGTTTTATCAACCAACATATAGCGAGGAATACCTGCAACCTGATATTTATTATTAATATCAGCTTTTTGCACATCACTTGGATACCAATGATGTCCCTGAATTGCCATTTTTTCTATACCATTTTTCCAAGCCTCTTCTGTACGGTCAAAAGTGATGTATAAAAAAACCACATCTTTATTATCTTTAAATTGCTCGTGTAACTGTTTTGAAAAAGGCATTTCGTTGCGGCATGGTGGACACCAACTTGCCCAAAAATCAACATAGACAACCTTACCTTTAAACTCTCCAATAATATCTTGAAAACTTTTTTCTTTACCTTTTTCTGTTTTTGCCTTAATAAATACAATTCCATCTGATTTTGGACTGGAAGCTGTCAGGCTAACAAAAATGCCTACAAATAAGGCTAACACTAAAAATGATGCAGCAAGTTTTTTCATGTTTTTATTTATAATTTTAAAATGATAAAATATTTTATACAATAACGTATGATAACAAAAAATATTACAAAAGTAAAATAAAATAACATTTTTTTAACAAATCTCTATTAAGTTTTAGGTTTTTCGCACCAAAACCATTAGTAACCACACAGTAACATAACACACATAGAAAAATTATTTTTTATGTATTTTTTGAGCAAAAATCATCAAAAAATCTGTAAAACTCTGTGTGGTCTATATCATCAGTGTTCCATAATTTATCAATAAAGCATATTTTATACATAAAAATTATTTGTTAATTTTGATACAGAAAACCTAATTAAGTTTTAAAGTACGAATAGAAGTCATTAAACACTAGGTTTTCCATATCAAAACTTATAAAACATCACAAAATTATTTGTAATTTTAAATAAACTAACTTTATAATTCCGAGCTAATTGGTCGGCAATACCCAAGAATCTGACGTTATTACATCAAAAATCAATACTTCAGATTCTTCGCAAGCTCAGAATGACAAAACATTTTTGATGCAAAAAACCTATGAAACAACATTATTTGTTATAAAATTATCAAAACATTTTTACTTATTTAGTGTTAGTTTTATAGCAAATGTTTTCAAAAACTACCTATTTATAACGCCATAATACAAACTATATGACAATGAGCCATTATTCTATAAAAGATTTAGAAAATTTAACAGGTATTAAAGCCCACACAATAAGAATGTGGGAACAGAGATATGGCATTATTAAGCCTGACCGTACAGATTCAAATATTCGTTTATATGGAGCTGATGAGTTAAAACTCATGCTCAATATTGCCATGTTGAATAATAACGGCTTCAAAATATCACGAATAGCCCAGATGACTTCTGGAGAAGTGAATGAAAAAGTATTAGAAACAATACAGAAAAATAGCAATTATGAAGACCAAATAAATGCTTTGACTATTTCAATGATTGATTTGGAAGAAGACCATTTTGAAAAAATTATGTCCTCAAATATTATGCAATATGGTTTTGAAAAAACAATGATACATATTGTATATCCCTTACTTAACAGAATTGGCACTTTGTGGACAACGGCAAGTATTAATCCTGCACAAGAACATTTTATCACAAATTTAATTCGTCAAAAAATTATTGTTGCTATTGATGGTGATTTTGAACCTAACCGTGTAAATCCGAAAAAATTTATGCTTTTCTTGCCCGAAGGCGAATTACATGAACTTAGTTTATTGTTTTGTGCCTATCTTATCAAATCTCGAGGCAATAAAGTTATTTATTTAGGACAAAGTCTACCTATGAACAACATTGTGGAAGTTTATAAAATACATAAAGCTGATTATTTATTTAGCATGATTACGACTGTACCAGGTGCAGACCAAGTTCAGAATTATGTAAATAAGTTAGCAGAAAACTTCTCAGATGCCCAAATAATGTTATCAGGTTATCAAGTTGTAGGGCAAGACATAGAAACTCCCGAAAATGTTACGATTTTGACAAGCATGCACCAAATGGTAAACTTTGTTGATGACCTGCGCAAGTAAATAAACTTTTTCAAATTACAAGACCTCACGCCACTTGTTTATCCAAATGAATATATCAAAACTATGTTTCTTAGCAACTCTCTAAGAAATATAGTTGTTTTTTTATTAAGTTTAAAAAAAATTTGGAACATTCAAAAAGATTTTCATAACTTATGCACTTAATACAGAGCATACTCATTTTTACAAACCAATATAACTTTTATGGATAATCATTTTAGTAAAGTAAAGCATTACCTGCAAGAATTAGGTTATGACATTACCCACGAAGACCCAAAAGACGAGGTTTATGTAATCAATGACGAAGATAATGGAATTAAAAATCTCATTTTAGATTGCGAATATCCTATTTTAGTCATAGAACAATACATTTTTTCCTTAGCCAATACAACTTCTGAAAATTACAGGTTATTATTACAAAAAAATCGTGAGATTGTTCATGGAGCTTTTGTTGTAGATGAATCAGGCAAAAGAGTATTATTTAGGGACACTTTGCAACTTGAAAACTTAGACCTTAACGAACTTGAAGGCAGTTTAAATTCATTAAAACTATTAATTGCTGAATATTCTGGTGAGTTATTGGCTATGATGAAGTAAAATTAGCTATTTTCTCAATATTCATTTGCCCAAAGGCAAATGTCCTCGAAAAAAGTTGCAAAAAACATTAACCCTATTTTTAAATTTTTCGTTACTATAAAAAAGAATTTTAATCTTACTATCATGGGAATTTTCAGTAGATTGTTTGGCATTGGAAAAGCAGAAGCACATAATGCTCTCGATAAGTTAGAAGACCCTATCAAAATGAGTGAACAGGGAATTCGTGATTTGAAAGAAGACCTTAACAAAAGTCTTCAAGGTTTGGCAGAAATAAAAGCATTAGCTATAAGAACTCGTAACGATAACGCAAAGTTTAAAAGTGATGCAATATCGGCAGAACAAAAAGCCGTAGCTTTATTGCAAAGGGCTCAAACAGGACAAGTTTCGATGGAAGATGCTGACCGTTTGGCTGGTGAAATGTTAAAAAATAAAGAGAAATTTGAGCAGGAAGCACAACGCACTGCAAAAGAATTGGCTTCACATGAGGCTTCGGTCATGAAAATGGAGCAAAATATAAATACCTTAAAGTCAAAAGTAAATACTTACGAAAACGAATTGAGGACTCTTAAAGCAAGGGCAAAAGTAAGTGAAGCTACCAAAAGAATCAACAAACAATTAGCACAAGTAGATTCGGGCAGCACTGTGGCTATGTTGGAAAGAATGAAAGAAAAAGTAGCCCAAGATGAAGCCTTAGCAGAATCTTATGGTTCTATTGCCTTAGAAAGCAAAAGCATTGATGATGAGGTAGATAAAGTTTTGAGTGTATCATCAGGAAATTCTGAATCTTTATTGGCTTTAAAAGCAAAAATGGGCTTGTTAGGTTCTGGAACAGAAAATACACCACCACCTGCACCATAATTTTGATTGACTGATATTTTATTTGTCATTCTGAGCAAAGACGAAGAATGACAAATAAAAACTTGTTAATGTCCTTACCCAACTATATTTTTACACATTCAAAATGATACATTAACAATTTTGTCCACGCCAAACTACCTTTAATCTACAATAGCAACTTTTCCTACCAAACTTTGTTCTCCTGATGTATTGGTGCAAAAAACTAAATATATGCCCGAATTCGCCTGCTTACCTGTATAATCTGTGCCTCGCCATACCACAGTGCCACCTTGTGCTTGTGTTTCATAGACCAATCTACCCGAAATATCTGTAATTTTAACATTGCTATTTTCTGCCAAACCTTCCATTGTGATAAAACCTTGAAAGTTTGGTGGCACAGGATTAGGAAAAATTTTAATGCTGCTAAACTCTTGGGTTGCCTCTGTTGCATCTGCCCGATAAGAAATAATGCCCTCAGAAGTAGCAAAAAAAACCTCACCTGTTTGTTCATGAATTGTGATAGCATTTATTGAATTAGATAATAAAGGCGAATTATCATTCGTAAAATGCAATAATTGTTCTGCACCTGTTGCCGAAAATAACCAAGCACCTTTATCTGTTCCTATCCATTTTCTGTTGCCGCCATCTATTTTTATAGCACTAATTGGCTCATCTCTAAATAGCTGGCGTTGTTCAAACCTTACAATATTTAATGAAACATTGGCACGACTTATGGCACTTGCTGCCGAATTTAATACTCTGATGCCTTTATTTCCGCCTATCCACAAATCTCCTTCTTTGTCTAATTGCATAGCATTGAGTTGAGTTCCTGCAAATTGATAGTCTCCACTCAAAGTTTTCAATGTTTTTTGCTGCCCTTTATCATTCAAAACTACCAAAAAATCTTGGCTATTCACATTCCGAACTCTTGCCCAAATGGCATTTCCTTCATCTGCCAATAATTGCAAAATAGTTTCGTTTCCACTAAAACCCGCCAATAAAAATGGTTTCCAAACATTATTTTCAAGTTTATAAATTTGTGGCGAATTGCCCACATTATTATCTTGTGAAATTGCAATCCATAAACTACCTTTTTTATCCACAGTAATTGCACTAACTTTTTGTGAGGGCAGTGGTGCAGTAGGAAATGTAGTTATAAAATTTGTTACTGTATTTTTCAATATATCAAATACCAAAATTCCTTGAGAAAAAGTAGCCAAATAAATTTTATTTTCTTGCAAACTATATGCTGCTTGAACAATATTATTTACTTCTGGAATTTGCACAATTCCTGCTAATATTTTATCTGTATTGTAATTTGTCCATTCACCTTTTTCAAATACATAAAAACCAAGTTTTTTATCTGTTGTACGAAGTTGAGAGTTATATGCACCCGAAAGAGCTATGATTTTTTCTTGAAAATATAGCAAATCAAAAGCCGCAGCATTGTAAGTGCCTTTGGGATAAGCAGGACTAAAAACACCACTTGCATTATTCAAAATACCATTTCCACTATCAGCAACCCAGATTACATTATTTTCAATATCTCCATCTTGGGGCGAAATAATATTGGTTTGCACATAATTTGTAGCCACATTTTGGGCATCAACTTTAATCAATAATTGTGCAGCACAAATCAATAAATTTTGCCCATCAGAAGAAGCCACCAAATTAAAAAAGTTGCGTGCTGTGCCTTGTGTCAATGTTAATTGTTTTGATTTGCCATTTTCATATTCAAAAATTCCAATACCATCATCACTATAATATAGCTTGTTATTTTTTGTGGCTAAGGCTTGTATGCGTACGATTGCCGAAAAATTTGTCCGTTTCCAATTTGTTGGGTCTTGACGATTTACGGTTGCAGCCAACGAAGCCACCAAAACTCCTCTTTCAGTTGCTAAAAAAATGCTATCTTTGACAACTGCACTTGAATAAATATTTATTGTGGCTGCATTATTTCCAAGTTGCAAATAGTTTTCAAAAATCTTATTTCTTTCCAAATCCACAACAATAACTCCCGAAGCCATAGACAAGTAGGCAAAATTTCCGTTTAATAAAACATGGTTAATTTGTTTATCAGCAATTCTATTTGTGAGTAAAATATCATTAATATTTGTGATATCAAATTGCCCATTTTTATCTGTTAAAATATCAATATTACCATTTCTATACGTGATAAGTAATTTTTTGAGGACTTTGTGATAAGCTATTTTGCTAAATTGATTATCAGACAAACCATCAAGTTTTGAGATAATAAAAGTTTCTTTTGTAACTTTATCCAAATAAAACAAGCCATTTTCAGAACTTGCATAAATTCTATCTTCCGTAATAGCCAAACTTCGTGCATTATGATAAGTTAAATGTGTTCGCCAAGTGCCTGTGGGAATAAGGTTTTGTACTTTTTGTGCAAAAATGTTGGAGAATGAAAGTAGCAGTAGTAAATAAATATATTTCATGGGAATATTGATGTGTAATATTCTACTATTTTTCTAAGATAGTTTCAATATGGGTTGGTTTTAAACTAAACTTTCCAAAAGTTTTCACCTTTGGAAAGTTAATTTAGAAATAATAATGTTAATAAAACTAAATAAAGTTATCTATTTCCCATTGGTACATAAGGACGTGCTGTATGTCCGATATATACTTGACGTGGACGGCTGATAGGTAATTTGTGTTCTACCATTTCTTTCCACTGTGCAATCCAACCTGGTAAACGACCAATAGCAAACATTACAGTAAACATTTCAGTTGGAATTCCCATGGCTTTGTAAATAATTCCAGAATAGAAATCTACGTTTGGATACAATTTTCTTTCTACAAAATAAGGGTCATTCAAAGCAATAAATTCTAATTCTTTTGCAATTTCTAACAATGGGTCACGAACACCTAATTTATTCAAAATGTTATCGCAAGCACCTTTAATAATTTTTGCACGTGGGTCATAGTTTTTATAAACTCTGTGTCCAAATCCCATTAAACGGAATTTGCTATTTTTATCTTTTGCTTTCTCTACATATTTTTTCACGTTGCCGCCATCACGATGAATAGCCTCCAACATTTCAATAACTTCTTGATTCGCACCACCATGTAAAGGGCCCCACAAAGCATTGATACCTGCTGCAACCGCAGAATACAAACTTGCTTGAGATGAGCCAACAACACGAACAGTAGCAGCAGAACAGTTTTGTTCATGGTCTGCATGCAAAATCAATAATTTATTTAGAGCATCAATCACAACAGGGTCTGCATCATATTTTTCTGTTGGGAATGCAAACATCATGGAAAGGAAATTTGAACAATAGTCTAATGAATTATTTGGGTAATTCAAAGGGTGTCCAATTTCGTTTTTGTATGACCATGCAGCAATGGTTGGCATTTTAGCCAATAATCTAACAATGTTTAAATCTACTTCTTCTGATGATTGTGTTGGAGAAATAGAATTTGGATAAAATGCTGTTAATGAGCAAACTAATGCTGACAAAACTCCCATTGGGTGTGCAGATGAAGGAAAACCGTCTAAGATTTTTCGCATATCTTCATGCACAAGTGTATGCTGGGTTACATCATGTTGAAATTGTGCCAATGTAGGTTTATTTGGTAACTCACCGTAAATCAACAAATAAGCAACTTCTAAGAAAGATGATTTTTCGGCTAATTCTTCAATACCATAGCCTCTATAACGCAAAACACCATTTTCACCATCTAAAAATGTGATGGCACTTGTGTTTGAACCTGTATTTTTAAAGCCTGGGTCTAAGGTAATTAAGCCCGATTCATCTCTTAACTTATTGATATCTAAGGCTAATTCTTTTTCAGTGCCTTCTACTACGGGTAAAATATATTTTTTCCCTTCGAAGATGAGTTCA
This sequence comes from Cytophagales bacterium, assembly GCA_043748455.1. Taxonomy (GTDB): domain Bacteria; phylum Bacteroidota; class Bacteroidia; order Cytophagales; family Thermoflexibacteraceae; genus JAAFKA01. Next base: position 44,923 of record JAYTNF010000181.1, on the reverse strand, counting down.
GCGTATCTTGACATTGAATTATTGGGTTATAAGTTTTTAAATAATATGTGTTGAATTGTGCCAAATATAGTAGTTTAAACCAATAAAAAAAATTATGCTTGCATTTTATTTATTATTAAAATCTTACATTAGGTCAATATCTAAACACTAATATTTTCCACATAACTTACTAAAATTTTGAATACATACAACCCTTATTTATTGCCTAATTAAATTAATTACATTCTGTTTTTTGTCATTCTGAGCAGGGCTGCTAAGAATGACAAATATACAAATAAATTTGTCTTGGTGATTACTATGCAACTTACATTGCTTATTGCAATTTCTTGTATCGTAATCTTGTAGGCGTAGCATCTCCAAATTGTTTTTTGCGAAACTCCTCATATTCAGTAAAGCCACCTTCAAAAAACCGTACTTTTGAATCTCCTTCAAAAATCAATAAATGTGTTGCAACCCTATCTAAAAACCACCTGTCGTGGGAAATTACCACCGCACAACCTGCAAAATTATCTAAGGCTTCTTCCAAAGACCGCAATGTATTGACATCTAAATCATTGGTTGGTTCATCAAGTAATAGCAAATTTGCACCTTGTTTAATCGTCATTGCCAAATGCACCCGATTACGTTCTCCACCCGAAAGTTGCCCAACTTTTTTCTGTTGGTCGCCACCTGCAAAATTAAATTTGCTGATGTATGCACGTGAAACAACCTCTTTTTCACCTACTTTCATCATATCACTACCTCCCGAAATGGTTTCAAAAACAGTTTTATTAGCATCTAAATCGTCATGCTCTTGGTCAACATAAGCCCATTGCACTGTTTCACCTACTTCAAAAGAGCCGTTAATTGGTTGCAAAGCACCTGTAATTAATTTGAAAAGTGTGGTTTTCCCAGCACCATTAGGTCCAATAACACCCACAATTCCTGCTTGTGGCAAGGTAAAATTCAAATCTTCATACAAAATCTTATTACCAAATGCCATACTTACACCTTTTGCCTCAATAACTTTGCTACCAAGACGTTGCCCTGCGGGAATAAATAATTCCAATTTATCTTCTTTTTGGCGAGTTTCTTCTCCCAAAAGTTTTTCATAAGAACCCAAACGTGCTTTTTGTTTTGATTGGCGTGCTTTTGGCGACATACGTACCCATTCTAACTCTCTTTCAAGAGTTTTCTGACGTTTAGATTCCGTTTTTTCCTCTTGTGCTAATCTGCGTTGTTTTTGGTCAAGCCAAGATGAATAATTGCCTTTCCAAGGAATACCTTCGCCTCTGTCCAATTCCAAAATCCAACCTGCAACATTATCTAAGAAATAACGGTCGTGAGTTACCGCAATTACAGTTCCTTTATATTGTTTTAAATGTTGTTCTAACCAATGCACAGATTCCGCATCAAGATGGTTTGTTGGCTCATCAAGCAATAAAACATCAGGTTCTTGCAACAACAGACGACATAAAGCCACTCTGCGTTTTTCACCACCAGAAAGATTTGCCACCAAAGCATCTTCGGGAGGCAGCCGCAATGCGTCCATCGCACGTGCAAGTTTTTGGTCAAGTTCCCAAGCATTAGCAGCATCGAGTTTGTCTTGTACCTTTGCTTGCCTGTCCATAAGTTTGTCAAAATCGGCATCAGGACTTCCAAAATCCTCATTGATTTTTTCATATTCTGCCAACAAATCGACAATATCTTTTACACCTTCTTTCACAATATCAAGCACAGTTTTAGTTTTATCTAATTCTGGTTCTTGTTCCAACATTCCAACAGTGTAATTTGGCGAAAAGACAACTTCGCCTTGATAATTTTTTTCTTTTCCTGCAATAATGCGTAATAATGATGATTTTCCTGAACCATTTAAGCCAAGAACACCAATTTTAGCACCATAGAAAAAAGATAAATAGATATTTTTTAAAACTTGCTTTTGAGGTGGGTAGATTTTACTAACTCCAGCCATTGAAAAGATAATATTTTCACTCATTTTGTCTTAATTTTCAGTTTGATTTTGAGATTACAAAAATAGAAAAAAGAATGAAATAAGTAATAGATTGGAAATATTATTTATGAGCAATAAAATTAAGTTATTGATTATTAAATATTTAGATTAAGCATTAATCTAAATATTTTTCTAGTATAAATTTTGGTTTGTGCTATGATTATCAAGAAGTTAGATAATGTAAGTTGTATAGTGCTTTATGTAGCTAAAAAGTGTGGACTAAAATCTACATCAAGCACGATACAACTTAGATTATTTAATAGTCAATTACTCAAAACGCAAATGTTTTACCGATTCTCCTGAATTTGCTAATTCATTCAACGCATCAATACCAATTTCTAAATGTTGTTCGGCAAAATTACTAGTTACATGCTTATCACTTTCTGCGGTTTTTATGCCATCTGGTATCATTGGATTATCAGACACTAACAATAATGCACCATGAGGAATTTCATTGGCAAAACCAACAGTAAAAATTGTTGCAGTTTCCATGTCAATACACATGGCTCTTGTTTTTTGAAGGTACTTCTTAAATTTCTTGTCATGTTCCCAAACCCTGCGATTTGTTGTATAAACTGTACCTGTCCAATAATCTAACTCACGTTTTTTAATCATTGAGGATACTGACCTCTGCAAACGAAATGAAGGTAATGCTGGAATTTCGGGAGGCATATAGTCATTGCTTGTACCTTCGCCACGAATAGCAGCAATCGGAAGCACCAAATCACCAAGTTGTGTTTTCTTTTTTAAGCCCCCACATTTTCCTAAAAATAATACAGCTTTGGGGCTAATTGCAGAGAGTAAATCCATGACAGTTGCTGCCATGGCACTTCCCATACCAAAATTTATAAGAGTAATTCGTTCAAAAGTTACCGTTTGCATAGGTTTATCCCTACCAATAACCTCAACACCAAATTTTTTAGCAAACATATCAAGATAGCTGCTAAAATTTGTGAGCAAAATATAATCTCCAAATTGGTCTAAGGGTGTGCCAGTGTATCTGGGTAACCAATTTTGGACAATTTCTTCTTTAGTTTTCATAATTATAATGATTATTTGTTGGTTATTGGTACTATAAAATGTTTTTTGCAAGATATATAAAATAGTGGAAAATTTGCAAAGTTGTTTGGAAAAAACATTGATAGTTACAAAAAAATATATTTGGAATAATTATTGAGAAAATAATTAGCAGATATGAAATATGATTTATGAAATGTAAAACTTATTGGTTATCAATTATTTGTAATATACTAAAATATTGACTATCAATTACTTAAACCATCTTAAAATAAAACAATGAAATTATTTTTGCAAATATTGCTACTATCATTACTACTATTTCCAACTTTGGCAGTTGCTCAATATGACACTAAAGCAGAAGAAACTCTGAAACAAATGAGTGATATTCATAAAAAAATGAATAGTTACAAGGCTGATTTCATGTGTGTGGTGCATAGTGAGGCTGAAAATATTGATGAAAGTTTTAGTGGAATTATTACCGTCAAAGGCAATAAATATAAATTACAAATGGCAGATTGGCAAGAAATTTATAACAATGGCAGTACTGTTTGGACTTATATCAAATCAAAAAAAAGCACTAAAACCTCAAAAGACGAAGTTACTATTACAAACTATGAACCCGAAACAGAGGAAATAAATATTGCACAGATTTTTCATATTTACAAAAAAGGTTTCAAATACCTATATATTGAAGATGAAAAAATTGATAACGAAATATTTGAAATTATAGATTTAACGCCATTAGATAAGGAAAAAGAATACTTTAAGATTAAATTATCAATAAACAAAAAAACAAAAGAGCTGAAAAAGTTTCAGATTTTTGAGAAAAGTGGCAAAAAAACTATTATTACCATTAATAAATTAGCAGGAAATTTAAAATTAGAAGATAGTTTTTTCAATTTTGATAAAACAAAATACAAGAATGTCTATGAAGTTGATTTGCGGTAACTCGGTAATAATTGGCTCTATTATATGGTCAAAAAGTCTGTTTTCGTATTTTGACCATGTAATAAAGCCAGCTAAAATCTAAAATTCGTTGCTTACTAATACATAAAATTTATTTTCAAAAGGATTAATATGTTCTTTTACCTCATGTAAGAAATTGGGATTATTAAGATAAAAACTTAAAAAATTTTCACTTCTTTCTTGTAATCCACTATTTGGACAAAGTTTGTTTTGCAAACTCTGTAATTGTTTGGTATCAGTTTCAAAACGGTTTTCTTGGGTTTTTTGCAATTTTTTTGCAATTTTTTCTAAGATTTTTGCTACATCTTTATTTCTTGCAATAGCGTATTTTTCAAGAGATTTATCTGTGTTTTGAAAAATAGTTTGAATATTTGTTAAAGAATTTTGAATACTAACTAATTCATTATCAACTGTTTGTGGGTTTTTTAAAACTTGTTGTAAATATTTTTTTTGCAAATTTTCGGGACTCAAAAAAATATCTTTTATTGATAAATTCTTTTTTGTCAAATCATCAGCATCTTTTTTTGTCAAATACATCACATGATTTCGTTGCAATAACATTGGAAATAAAACCCCAAAAGATTTAAAAACTCCTTTTAATTGCAGCCAATAAGCCAACTCACCAGGTCCACCAGTATAAGAAACATTAGCTAAGATAACTTCTTGATACACAGGACGTAAGACAACATTTGGACTAAAATTCTGTGGTTTTTCATCAACCAATTTTAATATTTCAGCTTCTGTAAAACTCAAATCAGTATTTAAAACTCTATAAATTACTTCTTGATTGCAATCTATTTCACTGTTTTTTATTTCTTTCACTATTCTCTCTCTTAAATGATTTTCTAAATAAAATAAATTTATTTCTCTTGGATTTACTTGTATTTTGTGCCCTAATGCTGTTAAATCTTTGGAAATTATATCCATAAATTTATGAGAAGTAGCTTGTAATAATTCCTGTTTAATTATTGGAATAAAACTTCTTTTCAATAATTCGTCATCTCCATCAACAACTAATAAACCTTCTGTTCCATATAACTCATTGACAATCATACGAGTAGCTTCTGACAAAGTTTCTGACTTGGTGTAGGCTTGTTGAAAAAGGCTGTGCATTTCAGGAACTTGTGCCATAACTTTTTGCAGAGATTTGGGATTAAATCTTCCCACTGCACCCGTTTGTTCAGAATTCCAAATATATTTTTTACCAAATAAACGAAAGTTGCTAATTTCTTCTGCATCATGGTCTTCACTTGCCATCCAATAAACAGGAATAAAGTTATATTGTGGGTATTTTTCACGCAAAATTTTAGCAGCATTAATCACTGTCATAATTTTGTAATGAAAATATAAAGGTCCTGTAAAAATATTGAGTTGATGTCCTGTTGTGAGTGTAAACGTATTTTCGTTTAACAAAAGGTCAATAGTCAGTTGTGGTTTTTTAGTATTTTTTTTGTACTGTTGAGATAAAGCCTTATGTAAGTTTTTACGACTTTCATTACTAAATTGTGCTTTTTTTAGGCTAATTTGTTGCTCAAAATTTTCTATACTTGGAAACAAATTATAAAAAGGTTGCAAACTTGCGTGCTGCTTAATATAGTCCAAAAAAATAGCTTCAAAACGGTTAGTTTCCTCAAAATCAATACAAATAGTTTCCATGTTTATTGGTAAGTAGTGGATATGAAATATAATTTATGAAATTAATAATTTTGAAACAAATCTGTTTTTATAAAAGTTCGCAATAATTTTCTATTTATCAATGAAAAATTCAAAATATTAATGTCCTAAATCCACCAAGATTACTTCATTTTTGTCATATAATAGTTTATAATTTGGATAATTTATCGCAAAATTTTGTATATCATTTGGAATTTTTTTGCCTGTATAATTTTGTAAATAGTTGATAGTCTTACGATTAACCAATAAATATGCTGTTGTGTTAGGCAAAAATACTTTTACATTTGATGTTCTATTCGTTGTTTGTTTGGGAATTTCTTTTAAGGTGTCAAAAACTATAAATTTTAGGTTTTTTGGCATCTGAAATTCATAATAAAATGCTGCACTTTCTGTCAAACGACTATCTGTATAAACAATAATTTGCTTATTTTGCTTCGTTGATATTGTTTTTATAATATGATTCATGACATATTTTTCTGAAAAATAATTTGCCGAATTGCTTTGAAATAGCGTATAAAATGGGTGAATAGCTAAAATAATTACTAATAAAATTAGATACATGTTTTTTGAAACTTGTAAGGAGAAAATTATAATTGCAAATCTCATACACAAAAATAAAATGGCTAACAAGCTATAAATCAAGTAATTAGGAGAATGTAGATAAAATTTTGAAATCAAAGCAGCTATAAAAAAGCCTACAATATAAATAGTTTGATAGCTTTTATTGCTAAAACTTTGTTGCAAACCCAAAGCCGCAATGATTGCCATAATTGGAGAAATGATTACAAACATTCGATAATCTAAGGGAATAGGACTATAAACCGACAAAGAAGTAGAGCCAAACCAATAAAAAGCCAACATGAAAATTAATAAATGTGTCCAAAATTTCATCTTATTCTCATTTTTCTGCAGACTGAAATCCGCAGCTATAGGAAATAACACAGAGAATATTATGGGAATTGCTAACCAAAAATTGACAAAATAACCAGCTTTTAAGAACATAAAAATGGGTTCGTAAGTCAAACGTATGAACAGTTTATCAAAAGATTTGTCAAAATATGAAAGTGCATCTGCATAACGATTTGCCTCAACCAAATGAAAACGAAATAGAAAATCTCCTGTAACATATTGATAAACAACAAGATAACCAAGTAAAAATAACAACCCAAAACCTATACTTTGAAACCAAAAGCACAGACTGATGGCAGCCCCACTAAAGTCTATGCTACAATTCAATATACTTTTGACAAATAAGAAAAAATAAAAGGGCAAAATGAAAATTGCAGTTAATTTGCAGAGCAAAGCTATAAAAATAGCACTTGCAAATAGGAAAGAATTTATGAGAAAATTTGTAGTTTTAGTTGCGATTTTACTTGAAACTTTTTTGGAAATATTATGAGAATTTTTCCAAAAAATAACCGCAGAAATTAAGCAGAAAATAGCAGTTTGTGTATCAGGATAAACCTTATTGCACAAGTATAAATAATAATAATCTAAACCTAATAACAAACTTGCATACAAAGCCAAATTTTTGCAATAGCTTGATAAACAATGATATACAATATAAATTCCTGCCAAAGTACAAATTAAAATCCAAATAATATGTGTAATTTCATGAAATGGAAACAAGGTTTGAAAAGCAGCCAATGGCAATAAAAAGCCAAAACGGTGTGCTTGTTCGTTGCCATTTTTTATGATATTTTCGAGTGATTGGTGTCTTAAAAAATATGCTTTTTCAATATAACCTGTGTCATCATAAAAGTGAAAACCATCAAAAGAAAAATAGGCAAAAAATGTGATGAAAAGAGCTAATAAGGTCAATATGATTTTGTGTTTCATTTTGTATATTGGAAAATAACAAGTTGGTTGTCAAAAGTAAAACTATTTCTTTTGTTAAGATTTGTTTTAAAGCATTATTTTTGTGAATATTGGAATAATAAGCAATAAATATGAAATATGAAATATGAAATATGATTTATAAAATTAACTTATTGATTATCAATAAGTTACCACAATATAAGATATTAACTATTTTCATATAATTTTATCATTAAAACATAATTTGAACATGAAATTAGACATAAAAAAGACATTTTATTCGGCTGTTTTGCTATTTTCTGGGTGTTATTTATCTTCTTGTAGTGATTATGCACATGCTAATGTCAATACTTTAATTACTGATGATTGTGGTGTCAATTGGACATTGATAAAAGCCGGTGAATCTATCCCAAAAGGTGTGGCAAATCCTTGTCATTATAAAGTTACGATTCCTGATTATCCGATGCAAGGAGATAGTAAATTTAAGGTCATGTTTACTGAAAATGTACTTTCAACGATTGATGTTGGCTATGATTATTCCATCACAAATCCTATTTTATTTATCAAAGAGGCTAAATATTTGGGCAAAACCAATAGCACTGATGTAAATTCGCAGTTTGAAGGTGCAGAAAACATGGTTATCGACAAACGTATTAAAGATGTGGTTCGTGGGCTGATTGCAACGGAAGATGTGGTAACTTTTAGCCCTTCAGATTTTGAGGATAAAATTTTGCCAAATGTAAATAAAGTACTTAATCCTCTGGGAATTAATATCAATTATCTTTCTTTTGTACCTCTTTTTGACCAACAAACAGCACAAGCTATTGATGTGGCAACTGCCATGAAAATTTATAAATCAAAAGGTTTGGAGGCTATCGGCGAAAAAGTGATACAAAGCAAGGCTGGTGCAGCAAATATTGTGGTACAAAATATACCAAAAAATACACCTGCAAATGCTGAAAATAAGGAAAAAGAAGATTAGGTTTAAGTAGCAAAATATATTTCTCTTGTCATTCTGAGCTTGCGAAGAATCAGACGTTATAGTGTCAAAATCAATAATTCAGATTTTTCGCAAGCTCAAAATGACAAAATAAATTACCAATATTAGTTCAAATTTATAAACACATTTCATATTTACTTACAGTCCATTTCTCTGTTCAATTTTAAGAATTACGGTGAAACTTCTTTTAGTTTTTCGCCACATATCAACTGCGTTGTTGGTGAAAATGGCACGGGCAAAACCAATTTGTTAGATGCCATTCATTATTTGTGTCTAACAAAAAGTGCCTTTGGAAACTCCGATTTGCAACATATCAAACATGGAGAACAGTTTTTTATGACCCAAGGTCAATTTTTTAGAGATAACCACAGTTATCTTATTGACTGCAATGTGCAACAAAATAAAGGCAAAATTTTTCGCAATAATAAGAAAGAATACGAAAGAATAAGTTTGCATATTGGCGAATTTCCATGTATTTTGATGATGCCTTATGATACTGATTTGATTAGAGAAGGTAGCGAAATTCGCAGAAAGTTTTTTGATAATATGATTTCTCAAGCTAATCCTTTGTATTTGCAAGCCTTGATGCAATATAATCAACTTCTGAAACAGAGAAATAGTACGTTGCAATATTTTGGTGAAAAAAACACTTATGATAAAGATTTATTGGAATCTTATAATATTCCGTTATTGGCTTTGAATGAAAAAATTTTTGCAGAAAGGCAGCATTTTTCTACGCTTTTTGTGCCTTTATTGCAAGAATATTATCAACAAATTGCGACTAATAAAGAAGATGCAACTTTGGTTTATGAATCTGATTTTCAAGAGAAATCTTCGTTAAATTTATACATAAATTTAACACAAAAAGATAGCAAAACAGATTACAAAACAGACTTTAAAACCTTGTTTTACAACAACTTACAAAAAGATTTAGCCACACAACGCACAACAGTTGGAGTGCATAAAGATGATTATAGTTTTCAGTTGCGTAATTTATCAGTTGCAAAATATGGTTCTCAAGGTCAGCAAAAAAGTTATGTAATAGCTTTGAGAATGGCACAAAATAAATTGATAGCCAATGCAAAAAATAACAAACCTATTTTATTATTAGACGATATTTTTGATAAATTAGACGAAAATAGAATGTCGCAATTATTAAGTTATATAGATAGTGAAAATTGTGGACAGGTTTTTATTACAGATGCAAGACCTGAAAGAACCCAAAAATTAGTAGAAAAATTGAATAAAATAGTGAAAATTATTGAGTTAAATTCATAATTTTATTCCAATAAGATGAAAATAATCAATAATTTTATCAAATTTGCTTTTAAGTGATAAGATGTAAATCAAATATAGTTTATGAATGAAGATTACTTAAATTTCTACAAAGCAAAACTCGAAGAACCACTTACAGAGTTAGACGAACTTCGCAAAGCCATGATTAAAAACCGTATGGCTTTGACAGTTATTGCGGCTTTATGTATTTTGATACATAGTTTACTCATTGTGTTTGATGTTATCAAATATCCTCTAACTATTTTTATTAGTCTGTTTGCTTTGCCTTTGATAGGTTATTTTGTTTATAAGACATTTTTTAATAAGTTAGAACAAATTGCAGAAGAATTAAAGGAACTTTTGACAAGAGAAATCTTAGTTGCCAACATCAGTCCAATGGTTTATAAAGAGGATATGTTTATTCCTTATTATGATTTTTATGAAAGTCAATTATATATGTTACAACCCGAACATTATACTGGGAAACATTACATGAAAGGTGGAAAACTGATGACAATAGCCTCAATTATAGAATCAGGCATAGAAACAACAGAAGGAGGCTGGGAAAATATTTTTCATGGTTATTTTATGATTTGTGAAGAAAAATTTATTATTCAAGGTATAACTATTATCAAACCAGATAACACACAACAAAATTTGGGGCTTTTGGGACAAAAACTTAAAGAAAACTCTTTTAATGAATACGAATATGTAAAAATTCCTAATAAAGAATTTTCAAAGAATTTTGCAGTTTATAGCAATAATGTATCAGAAACTTACAAATTAGCCAATGAAACGGTGATAGAAAAAATTTTATTTATCCTGCAAGAATATGGTATTAGCATTGGTATCACAATCTCACCAAAGAGAATTTATGCAAGCGTAGAGTTTGGTGAAAATCAATTTGAATTTAATCATTGGAAAACTTTACTAGCACCTCAAAACTATGAAGGTCTTTACAGTGCAACACAAATTGCATCTAATTTGATTAAAGATATTGGCATGAGTACAATAAAAAAAGAGGTTAAGGTATATTAAAATTTACAGCTAAAAACTTGGATAAATATGTTTTAAGTAATAAGACTGATTTAAAGTATATTTTGTACCACAGACTTTAGTCTGTGAGGTTTTGATAATCAACACTTTACAGACTAAAGTCTGTTATACATTTTTTTTGTCCTATTACTTAGAATGTTTTTCTTTTCTTTATTAGCTTATAAAGTAAAAAAGTTGCTAAGGCAGCAAAAAAATGTTTTAAGGAATGTCCACTAAAAAAATTCCATTCAAAAATATTAAAGTCTGATTTTTCCAAAACTTTTGCAAAGCCATAAACAATAAGAATTTGCAAGATAAGTGATAAATAATTGATACGTTTGCGATAAATAATGGCAAATAGTGGCAATAAAAGCATTGGCAAAAATTGAACAATGCCATATAAACGTAAATCTCCTTGTCCAACAGTTTCGGTATAATACCAATAAAGTACACTAAAAAAGCCAAGAAAAATCAGAAAAGGAAATAACTTTGCAACATCTCGAGGATTAGAAATATCTGCCAACACCAAACTAAAAAACGACATAAATACAAGGGTCATTGGCAGACGGTCAAAAACAAGCCGCCAATTTGTAGGTTGCCAATGGTAATAAGCAGAGCCACAGCCTGTTAAGAAAATGCCTAAAAAGAGTACAATATAGACAACTTTCTCAAACTTACTAAGTGAAATCTTAAAACTATGTCTTAATCCGATAATACCCACAACAATAAATGGAAAATTAGAGATAACATTCCAAAAATTTGGAATACCAAACCATGTATTTTCATCAGCAAAATGGTGATAATCTGGATTTTGAGGAATAGCGGGCACATAAAAAAATATTACAACTATCCACAAAAAAACCATCATATTAGCTACCCAAAATAAGTTTTTCATGTATGTGTAAGTAAAAAAAAAAATTATATAATTGTTTAGATATTAACTTTAATGCTATTCCACCAATTCCCCATCAGCAATGATATAAAAAAGATGTGAAGGGTCTTGGGCATTTAATTCTAATGTTCCTTTGATATTGATAATTTTGTCAGTTGTTTTTATTGCTTTTTTTACTGTAACTTCTATTACAGTTTCGGGACCTGCCTTGCCACAATAAAAACATTGGTCAAAAGGAAAAGCTGATAATAAAAAATAACTATGCTTTTTTTGTTCTTGTAATGGAATTAAAAAACCTTTAATTGTTATCACTTTATTTTCTAAGGCTTTAATAGCAGGTGTAAATTGTGGATTAAAAGTTGTTCTCCAATCGCCATATTTTACCGCAAATAGTGTTTTCCAATGGTCTGGTTGTTGGGCAAAAATATTGAAAGTACATACAACTAATACGAAACTAATGAAGTATTTGAACATTTTTTTGGATTATTTTTAACAAGTTACAGATACTTTTAATTTCTCAATAATTTTTGTAGTAGAATAGCCATCAACTAAGGCAACAGTTTTTACTTCGCCACCATTCGCCAGCACAATATCCGCACCTACAATGGTTTCTATGCTATAATCATTGCCTTTCACCAAAATATCGGGCAATAAATTCGTGATTAAATATAATGGAGTATCATCACCAAACAGAACCACCGCATCAACAAATTGCAAAGCTGCCAACATTCTGCAACGTGCATATTCATTATTGACAGGTCTTGTTTCGCCTTTCAACCGTTTTACAGAAGCATCAGCATTCAAACCAATCACTAATTTAGTTCCTAATGTTTTTGCTTTTTCAAGATAATCAATATGTCCGAGATGCAAAATATCAAAACAACCGTTGGTAAAAACAACTTTTTGACCTTCTTTTTGCCACTTTTGGCGTTGTTCGCTAAGTTCAGGCAAACTATAAATTTTATCAGATGTCATGGTAATTTGGCTACGAAATAACTAAATTAGTTACTTAGGCACATTGTCAATGGTGTTTTTAGCACCATTGACAACGTAACCAAATATTTAACTAATTTCTGTCTGTTGTTCTTTGATTTTGATTAGCTTTATTATTTTCTTCTGAACCATTTTCTAACCCATGTGTTTCATTTGGTTTTTGTTCTTTTTGCATGTCATCTTCGGGAATTTCTACCTCCTCATTCACTGAAAATTGGTATAAAAACATCAAATGACAAGCCAAAGCCCCAAAAGTATGCCATAACCAATGTGTTCCCATTGGCAAAAAACTATCATGAAAGTCTAACATTCTACAAGTCAATGCAGCCACAAAACTCAATAAAGCCAATAAAACATAATAATAATAGCGAAATTGTGTACGCATCATCCATGCAAAAGTTGGCAATAAAATAGATAAAGCTAACAAAGCATAAGACACATTAGTAGAAAGTCCTGCGGGTAAATAATGAAAAGTTAGGTATTGGGCAGCTACAAAAGTAAATAGTGCCAAAGCCATATATCGTTTTTTAGGAAATGCTTTGAAAGTAAAATAGACACCTGCCGAGATACACAATAATAAGATTGGCAAATAATCCATAATCAAAAAATAATGAGAAGAACGAAATGCGTGATATAAGGTGCCACCGACACCACCAATTCCCAAAATCGGCGTACCATATTGCAAAAAAGAATTCCGTTTATTAGATTTTTTCAGTTTATATGCCCAATAAATAACTATTAAGACAAAAAATATTGCCGAAACTGTGTTCCAAGGTTCTACAATAAAACGACCTAAATCAGTTTCAGAATAAACAGGACCTCCATCGGGCAGGTGCATAATTTGTAAAATAGTGTTTAAAGGCATAAGATGTAAGGTCAATTAGATTAATTATAAGACGAAATATTCGTAAATTTAGCAATTATTTTCTACAAAAAAATAAATTTATAAATTTTGTACCTATTTTTACAGACAGCCTGTCCAAACATCAATATTTCTTTAAAATTACAAAAAATGAGCTAAAACCTTGACACAATATGACACCACAAAAACCAACTTTCCAAGAAGTTAGAAATAACTTATTGAAAAAATAAAAGAAAATAAAGAATGACAGAAGCAGAACTTACACAATTATTTGACAAAAAATTTCTATCATTGGAAAATGAGTATAGAAAAATATGCAATGACAGTACTTTACATATTGCTACAATAGAGGATTTAGGTTTTGGTTATTGGATAAATCTTCAACGAGATTATGAATATCGTTTGTATAATGACAAACCTGTATCAACTTATGAGTATGGAGGTTCTAATGATTGGATTGTCCACAAAAAAGATAAATCACTTTATCAAGTTTTCTATGATTATCAGGCAATTAACGAGGCAAGTTTAAAGGGAATATCCGAAAAAGAATATCTCATTCAGCAGTATTTACAATATAAAAAACAAATCATTTTTATTCCAAAAGTTAAATGGTATTAGTTACCTTTTATTTTACCCTTTTCTTTGTTACTACGTCTTATTTCGCAAATCTTACCATATTTACACAAAAATATAATTTGTTTTTGGTATAAAGGCAAAATATTGAGTAATAAAGAGATAACTCTGTTTAATTTTTGGAAAATGCTATAAACCCTAACCACAATATGACACAACAAAAACCAACTTTCCAAGAAGTTCGAAACAACCTCTTGAAAAAAGCAAAAGAACAGCAACCACAAAAAGTTGCGGAAAATTTCCAAACCGCCGAAAAAATCAACATCAAACCTGTTTTTACACCCAAAGACGTAGAAAATACAGAACATTTGCAGTTTTCGGCAGGAACAGCACCTTATTTGCGAGGTCCTTACGCAAGTATGTACCTCACAAAACCTTGGACAATTCGCCAATATGCAGGATTTTCGACAGCCGAAGAAAGCAATGCTTTTTATCGTAGAAACCTTGCAGCAGGACAAATGGGTTTGTCTGTTGCCTTCGATTTGGCAACGCACAGAGGTTATGATTCAGACCACCCAAGAGTAGTGGGAGATGTTGGCAAGGCTGGCGTGGCTATTGACAGCGTGGAGGATATGAAAATCCTTTTTGACCAAATTCCCCTCGATAAAATGTCAGTTTCAATGACAATGAATGGGGCAGTATTGCCAATAATGGCGTTTTATATTGTGGCAGCCGAAGAACAAGGCGTAAAACCCGAATTGCTAAGTGGCACAATACAGAATGATATTTTGAAGGAATTTATGGTTCGCAATACCTATATTTATCCACCATTGCCAAGTATGCGAATTATTGCCGATATTTTTTCCTACACAGCCCAAAATATGCCAAAATTCAATTCAATTTCTATTTCTGGTTATCATATTCAGGAGGCAGGCGGAAGTGCAGATATTGAATTAGCTTATACGTTGGCAGATGGTTTGGAATATTTGCGAACAGGCATTGCTGCGGGTTTGGATATTGACGATTTTGCTCCTCGTTTGTCGTTTTTTTGGGGAATTGGAATGAATTATTTTATGGAAATTGCCAAAATGCGTGCAGGTCGGTTGTTGTGGGCAAAAATCGTGAAACAATTTAATCCAAAAGATGCAAAATCAATGGCATTGCGTACACATTGCCAAACTTCGGGCTGGTCTTTGACCGAACAAGACCCTTTTAACAACGTGGCACGTACAACTATTGAGGCTTTGGCTGCGGTTTTGGGTGGCACACAATCTCTACACACCAACGCATTAGACGAAGCTATTGCTTTGCCGACTGATTTTTCTGCAAAAATTGCACGTGATACACAGCTTTTTATCCAAAAAGAAACAGGAGTTTGTAAGTCTGTTGATGCTTGGGGAGGTTCGTATTATGTGGAATATTTAACGCAACAATTAGTAGAAAAAGCGTGGTTTTTAATTGAGGAAGTCGAGAAATTGGGTGGAATGTCGAAAGCCATAGAAACAGGTTTGCCAAAAATGCGAATTGAGGAGGTTGCAGCCCGAAAACAAGCACGAATTGACGCAGGAAAAGATACGATTGTTGGCGTAAACAAATTTCAAACAGACGAAAAAACAGATATTGAATTGTTAGAAGTTGATAATACGGCAGTAAGAACTTCGCAACTTGCACGTTTAGAACAAGTTAAGAAAAATAGAGATAATGAAAAAGTGAAAAATGCTTTGCAAAAAATTACAGAATCTGCAAAAACAGGCGAAGGAAATTTATTGGAATTGGCGGTTTTGGCAGCCAAAGAAAGAGCCACATTAGGCGAAATTTCTGATGCAATGGAAGAAGTTTTTGGAAGGCATAAAGCTGTAATTCGTTCTATTTCAGGAGTTTATGCAGGGGAAGCAGGCACAGATGAAAATTTCCGCAAAGCAAAAGAAATGGCAGATAAATTTGCAGAATTGGAAGGTCGCCGTCCTCGAATTATGATTGCAAAAATGGGACAAGACGGACACGACAGAGGAGCAAAAGTGATTGCAACAAGTTTTGCAGACTTGGGTTTTGATGTGGATATGGGTTCGTTGTTCCAAACTCCCGAAGAAGTGGCACGACAAGCAGCCGAAAATGATGTGCATTTGATTGGTGCAAGTAGTTTGGCAGCAGGACATAAAACTTTAATTCCTCAACTAATTGCGGAACTCAAAAAAATAGGTCGTGAGGATATTGCAGTGATTGCAGGCGGCGTAATTCCTCCAAAAGATTACGAATTTTTGTATCAAGCTGGGGTAATTGGTGTTTTTGGACCTGGTACGGTAATTTCGGTGGCTGCACAGGAGATTTTGGGGAAAATGATGGAGTAAATTGTGTTTAGAAGTAACATTTCTTTAAGAAATGTTACTTCTACTTATAATGAGAGCAAGTAAAAATATTTATTATTCAACTTTATGATAAAGTTTCTGTTATTAATGGTTTTTATTGGGGTAATGATTTATCCATTTCCTATGTATTACATCTATATTTTGACCATTTTGTTAATAATTATATCAATAATAGCTTGGCTTTTTCTCTATGATGGACTAAATTTCTTCCAAAAGCCTAAACCAACCTTTCCAACAATCAAAAAGTTTCCAAGTAAATGGGCTGCAAAAGATTTTAGTTATAAATCATTAGAAAATGAGGTAGATAATAAAATACTCTTAATGGTTATTTCAATAACTATGAGTTTAAAAATATTTGTTTTAGTGTGTTATTATTGGGAAAAATTAGATACCTTGTTATTTATCACAAGTTTTATTGGAACTTTACCTCTTACAGTTCCGCTAATTGCAAATATCTATTTTACAATTAAATACTGGGGAGAAACGTATGAAGACTAATCTTTAAAGTCAATAACTTAGTAGGTGTGAAATTAGATATTGGTTTGTTAATAAATTTTGGAAGCCTAATTACAGTAAAAAGAAAATTTAGAGTTTATAAAGCTACAAAAAATAATTTAAAATAACTAAATTTACTATTTAATGTTATACTTACATTAAATACTATTTTGTGGAAAATTTATATGATGTTGTCATTATTGGTAGTGGCTTAGGAAGTTTGACTGCGGCTTGTTTGTTAGCAAAAGAAGGTAAAAAAGTGCTGGTTTTAGAACAAAATTATCTGCCTGGTGGCTGCACAAGCTCCTATTGGCGAAAAGGATTTGTGTTTGAAGCTGGTGCAACAACACTTGTAGGCTTAGATAAAAATATGCCTTTGCGATATTTATTAGACGAAATTGGTCTTGATTTGGCAGCCATTCCTTTGAAATTACCCATGCAAGTTCATTTGTCTGATAACACAATTATCAATAAGTATCAACCTATAAATCAATGGATTACAGAAGCTGAAAAGATTTTTGGTGCAAAAAACCAGCGAAAATTTTGGGAATTTTGCCATAAAATTAGCCAATTTGTGTGGCAAACCTCCTTAGAACAAACAGCTTTTCCGCCTACAAAATTTGCTGATTTTTTGCACACATTCAAAAACATTTCTTTCCAACAGCTGCGTTATGGTGCATATTCGTTGATGTCCATGAAAAAATTATTGGAACATTTTGGACTTGCTGATAACCAAAAATTTATAAGTTATTTGAATGAACAATTACTGATAACTGCCCAAAATAATATTAGCGAAGTTAATGTACTTTTTGGTGCAACTGCTTTGTGTTACACCAATTTTGGAAATTATTATGTCAATGGTGGCTTAATAAATCTTGTGAATCCGTTGTTGCAATATCTTGAAAATCAAGGTGCTACGGTTTTATTACGTCATGATGTCAAAAAAATAAGTTTTCATACAGATAGATTTACTTTGCAATGCACCGAAAAATTGCAAATTCCCAAAACTTTTCAAGCTAAATTTCTTATTTCTGGTATTCCTGTCAATAATCTTGTAGAAATTTATCAAGACACCCGCATGAAAAGGCTCAAAAAATTACCTACTTTATTGCCTTCTGAAAAACTAAATTCAGCTTTTCAAATGGGAATTGGCTTTAAACCACATAGAGATTTTGAAAGCATACACCACCAAATTATATTGAAAAATGCGATGCCTGAAACCAATTCGGCAAGTATTTTTATGAGTTTGAGCCATGAAAAAGATTTAAGTCGCAGTGATAAAGAAGGTTTAAGAGTTGCCTCAATTAGTACACATTTGCATCATCCAGATAGCAAAACAACTTTTAATAAGCAATTAGCAGAAGATTTTGTATTTGAAACCTTAGAAAAGCATAACTTAATTTTGCGTAAAAACGTAGTTTATCACCATTCTTCGGAGGCAAAAGCATGGGAGAAATGGACAAAACGAAAATTTGGTTTTGTGGGTGGTTATCCGCAATATTTGAATATAAAACCTTGGGACATGAATGACGCAAGGTTTGACGGACACAAAGCATATTTGTGTGGGGACACTGTTTATCCAGGGCAAGGAATCCCTGGTGTGGTTTTAAGTGGCATTATTGCAGTGAAAAAGTTGCAATTAGATTGGTTTTAATTCAATAATTTCATAATAATTTACGATTTTAATGTGTAAAACTTATATCAAGTTTTAAAAACTTGCTAAATATATTTTTACTTCTTAGCTAATGCTGCAAAATTCATTGGCTCTAATATCATAGCACTTAAACCAGCTTTAAGAGATAGATTTTTACTGCTTTTAAAGCAAATTCTTTTGCTAATTCATTAATTGTTAGAGTTTTTGGGAATTTAGAGTTAATGCTTCTGCTATTTGAACTTTCACGAAACTAAATATGACCTTTGCAAGAAAATGTACTTCTGTAGCTCCTATAACAGGTGCTAAATTACTATCTCTTGAAAAGTTACTTTCTGAGTTAATAATAGCTTGTTCTATATAAATGGGTTCTTTATTTGAATTAAAACCACCTACATTTGTCAACTCTTGTTTCCAATTACCACAAATGTGCATATTGTCAAAATTGGGTTTTTGTGAATTAAAATGGTAATAAAGCCACACTTCAAAACAAGGATTACTTTGTGCAACATTCCAATTCTTAGTTCCACAATTTTTCCGAAGTTTTTGAATCGGAATTTCTCTACTATTTGCTTTATCAACATCAGTATCTAAAACTATCCAAACTTCATCTTCTTCTAATAATTCATATTTTGGATTTGGGTTTTCTTCGGATTTAACTAAGCAAGCCAATGCAATATTCCACAAACCATTTGGAGAATTATCCTCTGTATGTTTTAAATCATAGTATTCTATATTTATCCTAGAATCTAACTCTTTAAAATATTTAAAATATTGCTTTTCCCTACTCACACCTTCACCAATAATATAGATACTTTTAGCATCTCTACTTGGACTTTGGCGAGTAAATAATCTACTTCTTGATATCATATTTATGCCAATTTAAGTCTTGCAAATTTGCCAAAAAAGGAATAGAACCATAACGACCATTTAGGTAGCCTTTTTGAATATCTATTGTTTTATGTTCTTTAAAATCACTTAAAGAATATATATCAGTAGCACCAATTTTATTTTTTTCTACAAACCATATTTCGTCTTGCCTAAAAATATCTTGGTCTAATAAATTAGATTCGTGAGTAGTAAATATCAACTGACCTTTTGTATTATCGTCTAATGAAAATTTACGCACCAATTCCTTGATAAGCAAAGGGTGAATACTTCTTTCTATTTCATCAATTACAAATACTTTGCTTTTGGCAATCATATCTTTAAAAGCAGGAACTAAATCTAACAAACGAATAGTGCCATCAGACTCTTCTTCAAGGTCAAAATTTACAGATATATTATTAGCTCCCAAATGTTTTAGTTGTAACTGCTTGACAATAATTTCATCTTTTTCTTTTACCACAATCAATTCATCACCTTTTTTAGTTCTTAAACCTATCATTTTTTGAGGCGAAGTAGCTACTTTACGGACTAAATCGTCTATTTTATCTTCATTATCTTTACCAAAAAAATCGTCTATTTTCTTTTTATTCGTTTGTAAATTGGTAATACCAATATGAAAACTCTGCATAATTTCCTCTGCATAATCTTTAAAATCTGTATCAATATCTATTCTATGGGCTAATGCACTTGGTTTGGAATCTGGTGTAATAATCACAAGTGTTTCATTAAACCATTGAAAAGCCTTTTTTGCACTACTTAGATAGGGGTTTTCTCTATTAGAAAGTAACTTTAAAATGGGTTCAGTAGGTTTTATAAAGTCTTGCAGCAAAACAGACTTTAATATTTGGCTCTTTTCATCTTTTTCAAATTCTGACAAAAATGTAACAGAAGTTAATTTATTAACGTCTGTTCTTCTCTCAAAAACAAGTTTGTCTTCCTTAAAACCCAACCCCGATTCATACAATTCCTCAGAAATGATAATTCCTTTCTGCATTTCCAAAGAATAATAAAATGCTTGCTCATCTTGTATAAATTCTACGCCTATTGTTTGCTTGCTTTGTTCGGCATCTTGTTGAAATTTGAAATGGCTATTTCTAAATCTGTATGGTATGTCGTCATTAATTACTAATCTTTGTAATAATTGCAAACCATTAATCAAATTAGATTTTCCTGCACCATTTGCCCCATAAATTGCAGACATTTTAAGCACCTCAAATTCATTAACTTTGTATTTATGTTTTTGAAGGGTTTTAAATCTCGTATTTGGCATCATATTAAACTCTTTTTGTTCGCCAAATGAAAAAATATTTTCTAAAATTAGTCTTATTAGCATAACGTGAAATTTTCACGTAAACATACAAAATAGATTTTGTAACTTGTATATATTTTTTATAAATATGTAGATATTTTTGATAATCCTTAGCAAGTTTCAAAACTTGCTAAGTGTTAAAAAACCTACGCCAACGCAGCCACCACCAACTCATTCACTTTCTTTGGGTCAGCTTTTCCTTTGCTTGCTTTCATCACTTCACCCACAAACAAACCTAACAAACCGACTTTTCCGTTTTTATATTCTGTAATTTTATCGGGAAATTTGGCTAAGGCAGCATCAACCAAAATAGCTATCGAATCATCTGTGCTGTCTTGCAATAAATCTAATTTTTGTGCAGTTTCTAAGGCTGTTTTTGTAGGATTTTTTGCCATCTCAGGAAATAATTTTTGCGAAGCAGTCGAAAAACTCAATTTGTTTTGTTCTACCAAGCCAATAATTTCTGCAATTTGTGTTGTAGAAAGTGGAAATTGCGAAATATGCAAACTCAATTCATTCATATACGATTTCACAACGCCCATCACCCAATTTGAAGCAGCTTTATAATTGGTCGTTTTATTGCACAAATCCACAAAAAATAATGCAATTTCCTTAGCATCTGTCAAAACAATGGCATCATATTCAGGTAAACCAAATTCAGTAATAAATTTATGTTTCAAATCATTTGGCAACGGTGGCATCATATCTTTCACACTTGCCAAATACGATTCTGTAACAATAAAAGGTTGCAAATCGGGTTCAGGAAAATAACGGTAATCATTCAAAGCCTCTTTTGACCGCAAACTCGAAGTTGTACCTGTTGTTGCATCAAAATTGCGGGTTTCAGAAGGAATATCAATATTATTTTCCACCATTTCCACTTGTCGCATATATTCGTGTTCAATGGCACGTTGCACATTGCGAATAGAATTCATATTTTTTACCTCTACTTTTTTGCCATATTCGGTTGCACCACGCAGACGAACAGAAATATTGGCATCACAACGCAAACTTCCTTCCTCCATATTGCCATCACAAATTTCGAGATAACGAACCAACTTGCGAATTTCAGTCAAAAATGCGTATGCCTCTTCGGGTTCACGAATATCAGGCTCCGACACAATTTCAATTAACGGAACTCCTGCACGATTTAAGTCCACAAGAGTTTCGG
Organism: Cytophagales bacterium; assembly: GCA_043748455.1. Lineage (GTDB taxonomy): Bacteria > Bacteroidota > Bacteroidia > Cytophagales > Thermoflexibacteraceae > JAAFKA01. The sequence continues at coordinate 22,945 of JAYTNF010000181.1, read as the reverse complement.
TTTCTTCGGCAAGGTGCATTGATTTTCCTGCATCTTCCTCCATGTGTATGCGGTTTAGCGTAACTCTTGTGCTAACTCCTGCCCTTGTTTTCACTTCCACGTAACCACCTTTGCAAATTGGTGTTTTGTCTTGTGTAATTTGGTAGCCCTTTGGTAAATCGGGATAAAAATAGTTTTTGCGGTCAAAAGTATTGTATTCAGTGATAGAACAGTTGCAAGCCAAACCCATTTTTATGGCAAATTCAGCCACTTTTTTGTTAAATTTTGGCAATGTTCCTGGGTGTGCCAACGTAATTACGCTGATATTTGTATTTGGCAAACTGCCATATTCTGCCGAATCGGAAGAATAGGCTTTGCTATTGGTTAGCATTTGTGCGTGGACTTCTAATCCTACGACTAATTCATATTTTTCTTTGGCTTGTTCGAATGTAAGCATATTTTTAGTTTGTGGAATTTTTAATAACAAATTTATATTTTTTTTGTAAGTTTATTTTCTAAAAAATCTTTCAAATACGATAAACTTCCATTTTTATAATCTACATACGTTGTAATGAAAGCATTAACAACAACAGATTCTGCAAGAAAACCAAGTTTTTCGCCTAAAACAGTGTATAATAAATGTGCATCATTAACTTCTCTATTGGTTTCAATGATTTTATTTTTAACAAATTCTTGTTGTGTATTATTAAATCCTAATTTTAAAGTAATTTTTGCGATACTTTCCTCTAATTTTATAATTAAATAATTCCAAACTTCTCTTTCAGGCATTTCACCTGGCAATTTTGCATAAAAATCTTTGAATTTAGACTTTTCTATTTCACTATCCAAGACATCGCCATCTAAAATACCAACTGCTGGCACTTTTTTAGTCGATGGATTAGCATTTTGGCTATCTACAAAACGTATAACTTCATTTTTGCCACCAACATAGTGAATTTCTATCAAATTTAATAAATCTGTCAAGCCTGACTGACGTAAAACTGTGGTAATAAATATTTCGGCAAATTTGTCTTCTGTAAAAATAACTAATTGATGTTCAACATCACCTAACAAAACTCGCAACGCCTCAATATTTACTTTTCCTTGATTAACTGTTCCATTATGACAATGCCAAACCGCATCATTCGGCAAAGCTTCGATAGCATAATTGGAATGAGTAGTAAAAATAACTTGGTGCTTTTTGCGATTACAAACATCAAAAAGATATTCTACCAAACGAACTACTGCCGAAGGATGCAGCCCATTTTCTATTTCTTCAATCAAAACCAAAGCATTATCGGGCAGATGTTCCATCTCATAAACCAAACGTGCTATACTTGATTCACCTGCCCCAAAATGAAATTCCGAGTAAGTTTTATTCTGTCCATTGGTGGCTACAAATAAACTTTTTTCATTAAAAGTATAGTATTTATACTTACCTTCAAAACCGAGAATACGTTGAATAGTATCAATTTCAGACTGATTAAGGTCTATTTGTCCTGTGGATTGTATATTGGTACTTCGTAATGCTGTAAGTTCTTTTTGTTCAGTAGGTGGTAATGTTCTTTTAATACCAAAATATTTCACTGCCCTTTCGTAAGTAGCTTCTCCTCTATTCCAACGTGATTTTTGATGTGAAATAGAATTTTTAATCTCGTCTTTATTTATGTTTCTATCAAGCAATGTAAAACGAATTTTTGCACCTTGCAAACTTGTATCTAAACTACTTTTTGCAAAAAAATCTGATGGTTTTACAGATTTATATGTACAAGCACAAGCTGTCATTAAAGTAGTTTTTCCACTACCATTACTACCTATAATTGCTGTTATTGGAAAATCAAAAGTTATTTCGGCTTTGACAAAAACCCGCAAATTTTCAACAGAAATAGCAGTTAAATATTGACTATATTTTTTCTTGCGAACTTTGTCTGATAAATCTCTTATCTCACTATCTCGAATGTATGATTTGTTTGCCATATTTTTATTATGTGGAGTTTTGCTATCTTAACTTTTATAATTTGCTCTTAAATTTATTCACAAATTTACTTGTAATTTTTCGTATTCTTGTAATCTCAATGTTTTTTTGAAAAAATATTTCATTTCCTTGTTACGTTTTCTGCTTTTGCTTCGTATAGGTTGTGAATTAAATATTTATAAACCCAAAAAGTAAAACGTAAATTTTATGACTAAGTTAAAAATCGTGGCAACTGCCATCATCTGCTTTGCCTTTGCAACAAGTTGCACAGAAACTGCTGCACCTATAACAGCAAGCAAAATTCCTAATGGTTTATCAGGCTTGATTGCCGAACAGACAAGTTTAGCAACACAAAAATTCGTTGCTACTGTTGAACCTCGCAAGCCTTTAAAAATAGTTGGCAAACAAGGAACAGAAGTTACTTTTCAAAATTTGTGGGATAAAACAACTTTTGCAGACATTAAAGGCAATGTTGATATAGAATTAATAGAAATCTATGACCTTGCAGATTTTGCTTTACTCAACAAACCTACACTTGCAGAAGATGTAAATAGTTTAAAGAAAGAAAAGCAAATTTTAGAATCAGCAGGTTCATTTTTTGTGTCCATAAAACAAAATGGGAAAGAAATTTATGCAAATTATAACCTATCAAGCCGACCAAAACAAGCTATTAATCGTGATATGATGGTTTTTATTGGTTTTCCAAACACAGCAAATGCAGAATTTTCTTGGGTATCAACACGTAGAAAAGCTATAATTTGTGCAGATTCTATGCGTTTGGGTACTTATTGTATAGATTTTATAGGAAATCCTAATACGCCAAATTGGTGTAATTTAGACCGTTATATTGTCCAAAATGGCACAAATTATGCACTAAAAGTGCAATTAACAAGTGGTTTCGGTGAAACAAATGCGAAAGTATATGTAAATATTGTAGGCATTAAAACATTATTCCCTCTTTATCATTCCAATAATATTTTTAGTACAGGCAATTATCTGTTACAACAAGGCTTAGACATTAACATTATTGTAATAGCAGAAGATAAAGGGGAATTAAAATATGCTATTCAACGGACAAAAACCCAAACAAATGGCGTAGAAAATATCACAAATTTAGCACCTATTAGTGTAGAGGTGTTGAAGCAAAAAATAAATGCTTTGTAAATTAAAGTAAGTAGCATAGCATAAAATAAATATTTTCCATATTCTAGTCCAATACTATTAAGCGAAGAAAGCATTTACAACCCTAAACCAAATAGAATTAATTTACAAAGTTAAACAATAGTTATCTCAAAATCATTTGACGATATTTATATCAATTTTTTTTGTAAAAATATCGTCAAACTGCTTGATTATCAAATAAAAATGTTAATTTTGCAGTCCATTTCCAAAGAGGAAATTTATAGTTTTACAAAATGGTTTCACACAACAACTTTTGTTTTCAGCGTTGAAACAAAAGCCTAAACAAAGACGCAACAAAACTTAGATGAGTAATACACAAGATACAGAATTTGATTGGAGCAAATTCGAAACAACAAAAGGTACAAAAAATACAAAAAGTTTCGGAGAAGGATACAGCAAAGCAGAAAAAGAAAGCCTGATGGCAATGTATGACAATGCAAAGTCACCAGTTGTTAAAAACGAAGTAATTACGGGTATTGTAGTAAGTTTAACTTCAAGAGAAGTTGTTCTTAATATTGGTTCAAAATCTGATGGTTTAGTGCCAATGTCTGAATTTAAAGATTTAGTAGATTTAAAACCAGGCGATGTTGTAGAAGTTTATGTTGAAAGTCAAGAAGATGGCAACGGTCAATTAGTATTATCTCGCAAAAAAGCAAGAATTGTTAAAGCGTGGAAAAATATTGAAGGTGCTTATGCAAATGATACGATTATTGAAGGTGTTGTAAAACGCAGAACAAAAGGTGGATTAATTGTAGATATCTATGGTTTAGAAGCATTTTTACCAGGTTCTCAAATAGATGTAAAACCTATTAGAGATTTTGATATTTTCGTTGGTAAAAAAATGGAAGTGAAAGTAGTGAAAATTAACTATGTAAATGATAACGTAGTGGTTTCTCACAAAGTATTGATTGAGAAAGATATTGAATTGCAAAAAGCAGTTATCTTAAATAACCTCGAAAAAGGTCAAGTGTTGGAAGGTGTGATTAAAAACATGACTAATTTTGGCGTGTTTATTGACTTAGGTGGTGTAGATGGTTTATTGCATATTACAGATATTTCATGGGGACGTATTTCGCACCCAGAAGAATTATTGAAACTTGACCAACGTGTTACAATCGTTGTGTTAGATTTTGATGAGGAGAAAAAACGTATTTCATTAGGTATGAAACAATTACAAGCTCATCCTTGGGATAGTTTAGCTGCTGAAATTCAAATTGGTTCTAAAATCAAAGGAAAAGTAGTTAATGTAGCTGATTATGGTGCTTTCTTAGAAATCATACCAGGTGTAGAAGGTTTAATCCACGTTTCTGAGATGTCATGGTCGCAACATTTGCGTAATCCACAAGACTTCTTAAAAGTTGGTGATGAAATCAATGCAGTTGTTTTGACAGTTGATAGAGATGACCGCAAAATGTCATTAGGTATTAAACAATTATCGGAAGATCCTTGGACAAAAGGAGATTTTGTTGGTAAATATGCAGTAGGTTCAAAACACGAAGGTTTAGTTCGTAACTTAACAAATTTCGGTTTGTTTATCGAATTAGAAGAAGGTGTTGATGGCTTGGTACACGTATCTGATTTGTCTTGGACTCGTAAAATCAAACACCCATCTGAATTTATTAAAGTAGGAGAAAGATTATCTGTCAAAGTTTTAGAACTTGATGTTGAACAACGTAGAATAGCATTAGGACACAAACAATTAGAAGAAAATCCTTGGGATACATTTGAAACTGTATTTACTATTGGTTCTGTTCATAAAGCAACAGTTATCAGCAAATCTGATAAAGGTGCAGTTTTAGAATTGCCATACGGTGTTGAAGGTTTTGCAGGTATCAAACACATTGTGAAAGCTGACGGTGTGAAAGCAGAAGCTGGTGAGCCATTAGATTTCAAAGTGTTAGAGTTTTCTAAAGACGAAAAACGCATTGTTCTTTCTCATACTGTTACTTTTAAAGAAGTAAAAGATGAAGCAAAACCTAAAAAGAAAAAAGAAGATGAAAACCCAGAAGTTCAATTAGAAACTGCGGTTGAATCTACTACTTCTTTGGGTGATAATGATGCTTTGGCAAAATTAAAAGACGCACAATAAATAAGAAATATGATGTATGAAATACGGCACTAACATTTTGATTAACAAATAGTTACAAAGTATTAAAACATTTTATTTTCAGATACACATAACAAAAGCCATTCAAGAGATTGAATGGCTTTTGTTATGTAACAAACAGAATAAAAGTATATCGTCAAATAAATTATGATACTTTTAAAATATTCAATTACTTAATCTAAGTTGTGTAGTGAATTGTACCGCACCCTTAGGGTGCAAGGTCATTACAAAATAGGACTAAAATCCAAAGAATAATATTAATTTTAGAGTTTCTAATAAATTTGCTTTATAAATTTATTCAAAACCTTTAAAATGGTGTTAATTTAACAATTTTATTGCCATTTACAATTACATTGCACCATAAAGGGTGCGGTACATTCTACGCAACTTAGATTACTCATATATACTCTCCAAAATATAATTAGTAATTGGAAGAAAAAATGCTCAAATTAATGAGTAATATACTAAGTATTAGGCTAATAAATATTCAAAATAGCGAATATTTTTATTTAGCGAATATTCGCTAAATATTTTAGATAGGTAAAAAAATAAATTTAAAAAAATAGAATCTTTTTTTTAGTGCTATTTTAGACTATTTACAAAGATGGTCTTGTACTTTTTATAGATTTATAGATTTATTATTTTTATAAAGTTTTAGTGAATAAATATTATTTAGAGAATATTCGCAAATTTATTTACCAATATTATAGCCTAAAATAACTTAAAAGACTTGTAACTTATTTATTATCAATGAGTTATTATATTTTTATCAATACCCCTCTCATATTTTCTATAAATTGTGGTTTAAAATTTAGTATTTATACAATTACTATGCAAGCATAGTAATTGTATAAATTTTATAGCTACTACCTTTTCTTTATATTTTATATATTTGCGTAAGCAACTATGTAAAACATTTTATAATTGCTTATGCGGTTATATGTTAATAAAAATCAAACCCAACCTGCTACATTTGTAATGTCAAGTAAGAGAAACTTTTTAGGGCAGTAACAAATAAACTATATTAGTTCAAAAATAATTGTGGAGAAAGTTCTACAAAATTGCAACTAATAATTACAAGAGAATTAACATCTAACATTTATATAGCTAATACAATGGAAACTGTAAAAAACGAAACAGTAGATAATACTACAACTCAACAAGCTGAAAATACAGCTCAAGAAACAGTAAATAATGAAACAGAAACTACTCAAACTGCGGCAGAAACTGCAAAAATTGTTTTTGATTTGTGGGTTTCAACACAACAAAAAATTGTTGCAAACTGGGTTGAATCTACACGTAAGTTTCAAGATGCAGTTCGCCAAGAAGGTGATGTTTTGAAAAAAGGTGCTGAAGTATTTCAAGAATGGTTTGAAAATCAAAAACAAATTATTGCTGAACTGACAGCACAAGTTGGTACAGAAGCAAAAGGACAGTTGCCAGAATTTTTGTCTAATTTAGGCAAGCAGCAACAAGAAATGACTGCAAAATGGATGGAAATGGTAACAGGTGCAGTAAAAGAAAAAGTAGGTTCGGCAGAGCATATTGCTGCAGAAACAAAACGTGCTTACGAAAATTTGAGTGGTAATTTTGGGGAAAATGTAACACGCATGATGCCTTGGTTAAATGGAACTATTGATAATTTTAAGGCTTTTATGCCAGGAAATTTGAATAAAGATACATTGGTAAATATGATGGCAAACACAAAAGCATATATGTCAATGATGGAAATGTGGCAGCCATTTTACAAAATGGTTACAGAAAACCGTTTAAATGCTGAAGAATTTACGAATGTTTATAATTTACAAAAATATCAAGACGTTGTAAATTCAATGTTCAATTTTGTAAATCCTGATTTAAGCAAAACGTATTTTGAGCAGATTCAAAATTATTTGGCTACATATAGCAATGTTTTCAAAAATACGACTTCATATCCTGTAAAAGATATGTTTGAGTTTTTTACAAAAATGAACCCAACTTCATTTGATTTCAGTTCTGTTGGTCAATTCCAACAACAAGCAACTGAACAGTTGAAAAAAATATATGAGCCATATTCTAAAATCATTGCACCAAATAAATCTAAAGAAGTGCTTGATATTATGGCAAAAGTGCAAGAAAATTTGGTGCAATACCAAGTTAAAGTAGCTGAAATGCAACATTTAGTAAATACGATTGCACAACAAGCTATGCAACAAACTGCAACTGAATTATTTGCATTGGCAAAAGAAGGTAAAAGTGTAGAAAGTTATAATAAATTTTATACGCATTGGTTAGGTGTGTTGGAAACTAAAATGTTAGAACTTTTCAATAGCGAGGGATTTGCAAAATTGCAAGGTGAATTATTGACATTGAGTTTGGATATTAAATCTGCATTAGAAAAAAATCTTGAATTGGCTTTGTCTCCCTTGCCTGTTGTTCCTCGTTCGGAAGTAGATGATTTGGTAAAACAAATTCACGAATTGAAAGCAAAAGTTAAGGCTTTAGAAAAAGCAGTTGTAAATGTTCATGTGAATACGACTGAAACGGAAGAAGAAAGTTTGGTTGATGTAGAAACTAAAGAAGAAAGAAAAGCTAAGAAAACTGCGGTAAAATAATTACAAAGTAATTATAAAACAGTTGCAAAACAGCTTCAAAATATAATCCGACTTCGGTTTGGATAAAGATAAAAAATGCAATTTGATTGTGTTTTGGTTAATGGTTAATTGACAATCAAAAAAGGCATGCTCTTTGAGCATGTCTTTTTTTTTTATTATCTACTGTTTCACAATTTTCTTTACCATTTTTTTATCTCCCAAAACTTCTAATAAATAAGTTCCAGATGCTAAATTGCTAAGATTTATCGAATTTTCGTAGATTTTGCTTATTTTTTCAGCCTTCAAACTCCAAATTTCCCTACCTGAAACATCTACAAGCCTCAAATTTAATGCACCTTTATAATCATCTCCAATAGAAATATTTAAAACTTCTGAACTTGGATTTGGATAAATATTTAAGTTATCACCTTGTAATTCTGCTGTTGTAAATTGTGGTTTGAAAATTAACTCAAAACGGTTTGCAATTACACCCGAAGTTGCTGTAAATTCAAAAGCACCTTTTGAAAAATCGTGTAAATTGTTTGTCAAATTATCTTTCGAGTTATCTTTTAAAAGGACTTGTACTTCTCTTGTAAAATTTAATTTTTCAGTCATTGCAATTTTCTGTATACCGCCATTCCACGACTGAACAACAATAGGAATTACCAAATCATCAGTTAAATTTGGCAAAGCATTAATTGCAAAAAGGACATTTTTTTCTATACTATTTGTTGGGCTATTTGTGGTATAAATGTTTGGGAAATTTCCACCATTTAACTGAAATTTTATGGCATCAAATTGTTTATCAAAATTTGCAGTTGCTTTATCACTAAAATACACAACAGTTTCATCAGTTTTATTTGCCGAATTTGTCATCGCAAAACGTAATAAACCATTATTTTTATTTGCATTTTTATCTGCAACTTTGTCATCTTCGCTGCGGAAAGAACTTGGATTTTTGTAAGTTATTGCACGAGCAGAATTTGCAAAATTGATAGTTCCTGCCGAATTTGCAATCACAAAAAAGCCTTGCATGGCTGCAATATCGTCTGTTGCACCATTGACACCCACACCATTGACAAAACTTGCCCAAGAACCTGCATATTGTCCTGTTGCCATGTTTTGGTAAATTGCATCATTTACGCCTGTTGATAATATCCGAACAGCAGTCCATGAAATTGGCGAAGGATAAGGATTTCCAATTAAATTATAACCCAAACTTGCCGCATTGCCCACCAAAATAGGAATATTTAAGTTGCCATTATTCAAAGTTCCCGAAATTTCTAAGACTTGATTTGCCGAAGTATTGACCGTAAAACCTTGCCCAATAGTCATATTTTCGCTTAATGATGCTGGTGAAACATAACCTTTGTCAAATTCTGGAGTTGGCGAAGTAATAAAATTTTGGGCTGGATTGCCTGCCAAAGTTGGATTATAGCTATACAAAGTTGGAAATGGTCTAACTCTACCAGGGAAAGCTGCCCCATTAAAAGCCGCATTCACAACAGGATTTAGCTCTGAAAGTTGATTTAAAGTAGCATCACTTGTCGGAGAAGAAATAAAACGGTAACCTAAACTTGCTGTTCCTGCATTTGCTCGCATGTAGCGTTGCACATTCACATTACCTGTAATAACAGTAGAATTTCCTTGAATTAGCATAGCTTGTTTCATCGCAGTTGCTGATAAAGTCAAGTTTCCATTGCTTATCAAATTTCCAGCTTGCAAATCAACCATTTCTGAAATGGTCAAACTTCCAATTAAAGTTAAAGTTTTGGCAATTCCATTGACAATAATTGTTTGAACTGTTGGATTTCCTATGTTTTGTAGTGTAATATTTTTGTTGTTAATTGTTGCAATTTCATTGTAAGTACCTGAATTTAAGGTAATTATGTCGCAATCTGTTGCAGCATTTACGGCTGCTTGCAAAGTTAATTTTGCACCTGCAGCTGTATTTGCAAAACCATTATTTGCATCATTTCCATCTGTACGCACATAAAAATTATTACCCAAAACTGTTACAGTTTGTGAATAAGTACAACCATTTTGTGTGTAACTTGCGGTATAATTTCCACCTTGAGAAACAGAAATCGTCTTTGTTGTTTCGTTATTTGGCAACCAATTTAGCCCTTCTGTTTGTGGTGAAAATAGCAAACCTTCATTTGTGGCTGCCCATTGCGAATTATTACGACCTGTTACTGCCATGCCAGAAGTTCCAAATTCATTTTCCATACCCATAGTTTTATTCACGCCTGCATTAGGATTATTTGTTGTGTGAATTTCTATGGTGTTATTTTCGTTGATAACAAGTTGTGCAGTAACCATATTTCCATTGGCTGCAAAACGTACATTGTTAAAATCTACAATAAATTTGCGATTTGGTGCAGTACCTGTTTGGAGATAACGAACAGTGCCACTAAGATGTGGAGCTAAGTCTGCCCATGCAAAAGCTATAAAATTATTAAGCAAATTTTTGTTGGGAATAGTATGAACATCATAGCTATAATTGTTGCTAAAATCATCAGTAAACCCCACCAAACCATTTGACAATATATACAAATTATTGTATATATTGTCAAAAAACTTGAATGAAAAACCAATAGGCAAAGCATTTGTAACATCATCGTCTCCTAAATTAATTATAGTTCCACTTGCAACATTTATCGGAGAAAATGGAATTATTGTATTGCTATATGAATTTATTGGAACATTTGCGGTTAAAGTTGTTGCACCTGCACACAAATTTAAAGTGCCAGAAATTGTAAAAGTCGGAATTGCAATATTTTTGACACTTGTAGTATTGCTATTATTATCAAGTAATATATCTGTTGCAAGATTTACTTTTATAACAAAATTATAGGTTGCAACGGCTGATAAATCTGCTTTTTGTGTAAAAGTGTAATTAATTGTTGTGCCTACTAATAAATCTGTTATTAGTGTAAGTGTTTCATTTACAACCGGTTGGGCATTAATTTGATAAGAAATAGGAATCATTGTTCCTGATAGTATCGGATTTGTTCCATTATTTTTTATGGTAATTGTAACGTCTTCTGCGTTTGTTTTTGAGGTACAAGTTGCAGAAATAGGTGCAGTCATGGCTTGCAAAGCCAAATCAACCGTTGCACCAACTCCCGCAGGCACAAGTGGATAAGCATAAGCCCTTTCACTTTCAATGGCGTTTAATCTTGCACGAACAGAAAGCCAATAGGTTTGTCCGTTTACTAAATTAGTTAGTGTTGCAGAAGGTGTATTGACATTACTTTGTAAAACTGACCAAGTTCCTGTAACTTGATTGAGCAACATCACATCATAACCTGTTGCACCCGCAACTGTAGTCCAAGTTAAATTTCCTCCATTATTTGTTGGTGTAAGTCCTGTAAATTGTGGCACTTCCATAATCGTAAAATTAGTAACAGAGGTATTTGAAAAAGCACCATTTTTAATACGAACTAAGGCTTGATTTGTTGATATTGCGGGCGTTGTCCACGCAACATGATTGACTGTATTTGCTAAACCCGTTGCAACCGTAGTCCAATTTCCACCATTATCAGTAGAATATTCGACATCAAAAGTTCCCGAAGTCAAATTGCTATCCCAAAAAATTGTGTAAGCTGTATTTGGATTTAATTTTTCGTTTCCTGCGGGATAAGTAGTCCGCACAAAAGGCGTATTCATCTGCCAAGTCAGTGCAAATTCTTGATTTCCCATTGGCACTGCTGCACCCGAAACCGTAATTTGGTATGTGCCAGCCGTTGGCGTGTCTATGGTAACTTGCTCAATATTATTCAAATTATCAACACCTCGTGTTGCCACATTATTACGATTATTTGGGTCTAAAACCCAAGGATTAAAGGTTGTTATGCCATCTGAAACTTGCAAGTCAAGATTATTTACAAGTACAGGCGTTGCTGAATAGGTAATTGCCCCAGCCACATCTGACCAAACCAACAGCACTTTTACTTGTGGAACTCCTGCGGGAACAGTAATTGAGTAAGTTTTTGTGATGCCTTGGGAAACATTATCAACTAAAAAACGGTTTTGTTCAAGTGCCAAAACTGCCTCCATTGCATTAATTCTACCAAAACCAAACTTATAATCTGGATTAGTATTGCCTAAATCTTTTGCATTGTTGCAAAGCAAACCTTTGATGAGTGCTGCCGCAGGATTTACGCCAAAAAGTTGGTTATATCGTTGATAAAGTTGTGCTGCAACCCCCGAAACCACAGGCGAAGCCATAGAAGTTGCACTCCAGCCCCCCGAAGCATATAAATCATTAGGCTGTGTAGAGTAAACATTGTATCCACCCACTGCGATAATATCAGGCTTTATTCTGCCATCTCTTGCAGGTCCCCAAGAACTAATAGGAAGTATAACATCATCAGGACTTATTGCACCAACACTTAGGATATTTTTCCCTGCGTTGCCACGACTTGAACCAAAACCATTTCCATGAACACTTGCACAAACAGCTTGTGAGTTTCCAATAGAAAAAACATGTAATAAATTAGGAAATATATTGGTCAGCTGGTCACGAGTTCGGTCATAATCATCATAAAATGAACCTTGTGGACATTGTTCTATGCCTGCTGTAGTATAAGAATTTTGGGTAATTGTGATGTTATGGTTTTTGACAGCTTGGTACATTTCGTACTGGATATATTCGCCTGTGGTCAATGTGTGTGCAAAAATATTAGCCTCCGCAGCCATTCCTCGTGCATTTGGGTCTCGATGCCCAGCACCTGCCATTGTGCCTGTTGTGTGCAAACCATGAAAAACCTCATAATTATCAGGAGTTTCTACATATAAATAACGTCCTGTAAAATCTATATGTGAAGTTGAAGTCCCACTATTCCAAGTTCCGTCCCAATGCCCAATATTTACGCCTTTTCCTGTCAAATTTCTTGCTCCAAAATCTAAAATACTTGACCCACTATTTCCTTTTCCACCTCCATTTAGCACTTCTGGCTTTGATAATGGTAACACATTTTGTATCCAATTACTTTCGTTTGCTAATTTAAGAATATCACTATTTTTACCTTTTAATTGTGTTATTCCAAATTCTGCATAAAATTTAACTAATTTTATGTTATAATTTTTAATTTTATCAGCAATAAAATCTTTTGTTACACCTTTATATGTGATGACCTGCACTTCAATTTCTTGATTTGGTGGCAATATTTTCAAACTTTGTGCAATCTTATTTTCTTTATTTTGAGAAAATATAGCTATTTCCGCAATACGATTTGTTTCCATTATCTTCGCAACATTTGCAGGAGTAGCATAAACTATATAGGTGTTATTTTGCAAATATTCTAACAGTTCTATGCCTTGTTCTTTCAATTTTTGTTGTTCTGCCAAGGTTGGTAATTGCTTGAATTGCAACTGTATGTAATTTTTTTCTGGATTTATTGCGTTATTTTGTGCATAGCTTTTTGAACTTACAAACATAGACATAAGCACGCACGCAAGCATACATATATATGTGTATAAAAAAAATAGTTTTTTCATAATTTTGGCAGTTATCAGCAAACAATAAACAGGTTGGTTAAATATACCAAAAAAGTGGTAGAAAAGTTGTTAAGTTGGGCGTTTTTTTAGAATTAAATAATAAATTTCCTATTTTATATTTCTTTTCACTTTTCTTTTGAATTAAGAATTATCGTAACAGGTCCATCATTGATTAAATTTACTTGCATATCTGCACCAAATTCGCCTGTTTCAATAGGTTTTCCTAATTTTTGGCTCATGGTTTCAATAAATTTCTCATACAAAGGAATTGCAATAATAGGTTTTGCAGCTTCGGTAAAAGATGGACGATTACCTTTTTTGGTGTTTGCATACAGTGTAAATTGACTGATTAGCAAGACATTACCTTGAATATCTTGCAAAGATAAATTCATTTTCCCTTCGCTATCTCCAAAAATTCGCAAGTTTAAGATTTTAGTTGTTAGCCATTCCACATCTTGCAAAGTATCTTCGTGGGCAATGCCAAGCAAAACCACCAAACCTTTGCTAATTTGACCTTTAATATTTTCATGAATCCTAACAGATGCTTGTGTGGTACGTTGTAATATTGCTATCATAAGTAAAATAGATTTTTGTTTTTGTCTTGGTGCAAAGGTAATTTCTTTCTAATTTTACAAAAAATGTAGCATAGACTTTAATCTGTGCTTTTGTAAATTTTAGTCTATGCTTTTGTAAGTAGTTGATAATCAACAATCAAAGACTTAAGTCTGTGTTACAAACATATACAAATCATTTCATATTTCATACATACTATTTCATATTTCCTAATGCTACGTTTCCTTTTCATATCTTTATTTATTTTGCAATATTTTGTTAGCAAAGCACAAAATTCAATTCCTTATCACCCTGAAAAAGTATTTTTGCCCGAAAAAATTGCAAAAGACATAGATTTATTACAAGGTTTTTTATATGATTATCACCCAAATATTTTTCGTTACACAACTAAAAATACTTTTGATATGGCTTTTCAAAACCTCAAATCAAATTTACGTGTCATGAATGAAAGACAAATACGAATAGCTTTGAGAAAAATTGTAGCTAAAATTGGTTGTGGGCACACAAATATTATTCCTTCACAACTATTTATTAAATATTACACCAAAAATGATTATTCAAACTTACCTTTAGAAGTACAGATATTTAATGATAAATTATTGATTAGCAATAATTTAAGTTCCGATTCTTCCATAGTTTTGGGTAGTGAATTGCTAAGTGTGAATGGCTGGCAAAGTAATGATTTGGTGCAACATATTCTTGACATGGAAGGCAGTGATGGATTAAATCATAGCTATAAAAGCTATGAAATTGCACAAAATTTTAGATATTTTTGCTCCTTGTTATTTGGTATGCACAACAGTTTTTTTGTAGAAATAAAAGACTCAACACAAACTATTAAAATGATGCAACTCTTTGAAAAAGAAGAAGATAGCATTGTAACAATACAAAAAAACAAGCCTCAAGAAATCACAAAACAAGCCTTAAAACAAGCCAATGCAACTATAAATCAGCCTGCGAGTTGGGCAATAGAACAAAAGTATAAAAAATTGAAAATTGATACTACAAATAGTTTAGCTATTTTTCGTATAGACGAGTTTGAAGGCAAAAAATATAAAAAATTTTATACAAAAATATTCAAAACCTTACATGAACAGAAAATAGATAAATTAGTCATTGATTTGCGAGGAAATGGTGGCGGAAAAATGTTTGATGCTTGTAATTTACTCACTTATTTGCTAAAAGAGCCATTTAGTTATGAGTTTAAACGCAAAAATATAAAGGTTAGGTTTCGCAAATACATGACAGATTCTAAGTTTCTTATTGGTCTAATGCCTTTAGCATTTCGTTTTGTTGCTAAAAAAATAATAAGAAATGACAGTACAATATATATAGTTAGTGATAAGCCACAGCAAAAATACATTTTCAAGGGTGAGATTTTCGTACTTACAGATGGTGGTACATTTTCAGCTGCAAGTTTTGTGGCTTCATATCTCAAACAACTGAGTAAAGCAACACTGATTGGCACTGAAACAGGAGGCAGCGAATCTGGTACAAATGCAATGCTTTTTGCATTTTTGACTTTGCCCGAAACTCAAATTATTTTACGTTTGCCACTCTATCGGATTAACCACATTTTACCTTTGCAAGATATAGGAAATGGTGTAATGCCCTCATTTACAGTTAATTACACAATTCAAGAAATTATAGACAAGCAAGATAAAGAAATAGAAAAAGTTTATGAACTATTGAGAATTAAGCAATGAGCAAAAAAATGATTTGGTTTTATACAACTAATTGATTATCAAAACTTAAAAAAGTTACGATTCAACAATCTGCAACTATTTACTATGCGATTTATCGACATTCATACACATTCACTAAACCCAATAAATGAACATTCAAAAAGTATTTTGAATGTTTTTGCCCATGAAATTGCAGAAAAATTAGAAATTTTGAATGTTAATCAAAATACTCATCAATTAATTTCTATTGGTTTGCACCCATATCATCTCGAAAGTGAAAAACACCAAACTGAAATTACTAACAATATAAATTTAATCAAACAATTTGCTAACCATCATCAAGTTTGGGCAATCGGCGAAACAGGTTTAGACAGAAGTAGAAATATAAATTTTGAATTACAAAAAGAAGTATTTTATCAACATATAAAAATTAGTGAAACTATAAAAAAGCCCTTAATTATTCATTGTGTTAGGGCTTATAATGAAGTTTTGGCAATTAAAAAGCAACTAAAACCGCAGCAAAAATGGATTTTTCATGGCTTTAATGGCAATACTGAAACAGCGAAACAACTTCTTAGACACAACTGTTATTTGTCATACAACTATAATTTATTCAATAGCACTGCTAAATCTACACTATTTTTTAAATCAATGCCCTTAGAATTGCTATTTTTGGAAACTGACACTATGACAAATATAGAAAAGGTTTATTTGCAAGCTGCAATACTTAAAAATATGAAAACAGAGGAGTTGGCAACACAAATTTTGATAAATTTTGAGAATCTGATATTTAAAAATTTATCATTCTGAGCAAAGCAAAGAATCTGATACAATACGCCAGATTCTTCGCTTTGCTCAGAATGATAAATTCTTTGTTATAAATATTTACTTACAAAAAATTATTTGAAAATACTTTCTGTTTCATTTGGAAATATGTCATTAAGTTACAAAATTTGAACGGTATTTAAAAACCGTTTAACCGAAACAACACATAATCCGAAAATTTGCAACAATGGAGAAATCATGTTTCTTCATTGTTTTTTTTAATTACTGTTTGATATTGTGATAAAAATCATATATTTGCCACAAAAGATTAAAAAAAATAGACAAAAAATGATTTTGTAGAGATTTATTTTTTAAATCTCAAATTAATATCTAATTTTGTGCGTAAATTCATTAAAAATAAACTTAAGAAAACACTTACAATTTATGAAAAAAATCCTTAAAACCTTTAGTCTATTAGTGGCATTAGCTACTATTTATACTTTGGGCTTGAGTACTGCACAAGCACAAGATGCTGCTGCACAAGCTGATAGTACAAAAAGTAAATTAATGATTGGCGTACGTGCTGGTTTAAATCTTTCTTATTTAAGAATAGATAATCAAAATGACGGAAGTGGTTTTGCAGAAGGTGCGCAAGCAGGTCTATTTGTAAAATATGCTTTCAACGATTGGGCTGCTGTAAGCTTAGAAGCTGCATGGTCTCAAACTGGTGCTAGAAAAATGAAATATAATAGCTCTCTTTATAATGGAGACGCATTTTTGCAGGTAAATAACATACAGTTAAACCCTTTAGTACAGTTCAAAATTCCTGTATTATCTGTTTATGAGCCATACTTATTTGCTGGTCCTTCATTCAATTTAAACTATTTGAATACTGTTTACACAGGAAAATTCACAGGTACAGATGCTACTAACTTTACTACAGGCCTAGATTTAGGCTTATTAGTAGGTGCTGGTGTTGATTTTAACTTGCGTTTTGCTACATTGACTCTTGATGCTCGTTACCGTCATGGTTTAAATGACATTAACCAAAAAACAGGTGATGTGAGTGGTTTAACCACTTTAGGTGTAAACACTTGGAGAAGTAGCCAATTAAGTTTTCAAGTTGGTTTAGGTTTCCCAATCGGTGGAAAAAAATAAGCTAATTTAGTATCTTAAATTAGAAAAAAGGTAGTAAACGAAAAGTTTGCTACCTTTTTTGTTATCTGGAATATTAAACTTTCCAAAAGTCAAAAAACTTTTGGAAAGTAAAGTTACTTTTGGAAAGTTTTTTTACTTTCCAAAAGTTTTTTATAAAAAATAAATATATTTGTGTATTCAGAAATAAAACTTAGAATATCCTATGAAATATGATGTAACTATTATCGGGTCTGGACCTGGTGGCTATGTGGCTGCAATTCGTGCTGCACAATTAGGTTTAAAAACTGCAATCATTGAAAAATATAACACACTCGGTGGCACTTGTCTAAATGTAGGTTGTATTCCTTCAAAAGCTATGCTTGATTCCTCCGAGCATTTTCATAACGCCAAGCATACTTTTAAAACTCATGGAATTAATATTGGTGAGCCTACTGTGGATTTGGAACAGATGATAAAACGCAAAAATGATGTTGTAAAACAGAATTGCGATGGCATTAATTATCTGATGAAAAAGAATAAAATTGATGTTTTTCATGGCTTGGGTTCTTTTGTTACTAAAAATCTTATTAAAGTTACAGCCTCTGATGGCACAACACAAAATATAGAAACAGAGAAAACAATTATTGCAACAGGCTCGAAACCTATCATTCTGCCAACAACGCCTTATGACAAGAAACGGATAATTACCTCAACAGAAGCATTAAATATGCCCGAAATACCAAAATCAATGATAATTATTGGTGGTGGTGTTATTGGTATGGAACTTGGCTCGGTGTATGGACGTATGGGAACAGAAATTACAGTTATTGAATACTTAGACGGTTTAATTCCTACTATGGACAAAGCTATGGGCAAGGAATTGCAAAGAGTGTTGGGAAAAATAGGCTTTAAATTCAATTTTAAACACAAAGTTACAGGTGCAAAAGTTGAAAATGATGCAGTAACAGTAACCGCAGAAAATGAAAAAGGCGAAATAAAAGAATTTAAAGCTGATTATTGTTTATTGTCCATTGGTCGCAAGCCTTATACACAAGGTTTAGATTTAGAAAATGCAGGTGTAAAAGCTGATGCAAAAGGCAGAATTGATGTAAATGAACATTTAGAAACCAATATTGCGGGTATTTATGCTATTGGTGATGTGGTAAAAGGTGCGATGTTGGCACATAAAGCCGAAGAAGAAGGAGTTTTTGTAGCAGAAACCATTGCAGGACAAAAGCCACATATCAATTATTTGCTTATTCCAGGTGTTGTTTATACATGGCCAGAAGTTGCGGCAGTTGGTTATACAGAAGAAGAACTAAAAGCAAGTGGTAAAGCCTACAAAGTTGGCTCATTTCCGTTCAAAGCATCAGGCAGAGCAAAGGCAAGTATGGATACTGATGGTTTGGTTAAGGTTTTGGCAGATGCAAAAACTGACGAAATTCTTGGCGTACACATGATAGGTCCACGTGTGGCAGACATGATTGCGGAAGCAGTTGTGGCAATGGAGTTTAGGGCTTCGGCAGAAGATATTGCACGCATGAGCCACGCACATCCAACTTACACAGAGGTTTTTAAAGAGGCTTGTTTGGCAGCAACAGAAAATAGACCGTTGCATATTTAATAGAATTTGTGTAGTATTTATTCATAATTTTACAAAGCCTCATAAATGTTATCTTTTGAAAAGATAACATTTATGAGGCTTTTTTGATAAACTTTTCTTAAAAGTTCAGTATTTTATTCATATGTCAAACAAAAGTTAAATATTCTTAAAATATTTTTAAAATATTTTACTTTTATCAAAACAAAGTATAGATACAATAAGTTTGTTTAATGTTTTCTATATATAATATTGCAATACATAAACAATAAAATAAATAAAATTGCAAAATTACTTTAACCATTATTCAATTTACGACTTATGAAAAAGCAACTACTTTTGTTTGTTATGGCTTTGGGATTATCAGTTCCCGTTTTTGCCCAAACAAAAACAGATTCCACAAAAACAACTGATGAAGAGCCGCCATTAGATTTTAGTGAGTTTGGTGGCGACATTCAAGTTTCTACAAGTACCTTGAATGATGGTGTAAAACGGTATTGTACCTCAAAAGTTTTTGGTATCAGCCCAACAAAATTAATTTCGTTAAGCTATGATTATCAGCTTGGCTTTGATATGAAAGCCAATAACATGGCAAACCCAGCAACATCAAACTTAGATACTTATTCAGAAACTCAAAAAGTTTCGTCTATGCATGGCTTGCGTTTTATTGCCAATTTTCCTGTTATTTCCAAAAACAGTCTAACTGTAAATTTGGGAGCAACATATATGGAAAGCAATTACCAATTTGCAAATCCTGCCTCAGCAATGCAAAGTGGTTTAACAAGGTCATTAAATGCCGCAGCTTTACGCAGTACGGGTATCAATATCACCGTTTTTAAACCATTAAACGAAAAAACATTTTTGTTATTCCAAACCAGCCACGACTTAAATGGAGATTATCGTTTAGGTGAATTTCAATCATTAGGTTTGTTGAAACACAGTGCATTAGCTGTTTTTGGTTGGAGAAAACATGACCGTCTGCAATGGGGTTTAGGAGTTTCACGCACTTACAGAGTTGGAGCATTAAATTATATTCCTATTATATTATATAATTACACTTCTGAAAACAGAAAATGGGGTATAGAAGCAGTTTTTCCTGCAAAAGCTGCATACCGCCGTTCTTTCAGTCCAAGAAGTATTTTATTGTTTGGCTATGAGTTGGAAGGTAATAGTTATGCTTTACGTAATCGCAGCATCTACAATGGTAATTTTAATGAGTTAGCTTTTGAAAAACCAATGCCACATGAATTAGAGCTTCGCAGGTCAGAAATGCGTATTCGTTTAACTTATGAAAGAGCCTTGTATCAATTTGTTTGGCTTTCGGTGCAAGCAGGTTTAAGATATAATTGGAGGAATAGCTATAATATTGATATGGGAGATTCTTTTCGTAGCTTTTTCAGCAATGACCCTTACCATTATTCAAATACTGCAACAAATCCAATGTACTTTCAAATTGGAATTAATTTAGTAAGTCCTTAATCATGCACAGACTAAAGTCTGTGCTACAAAATTTAACCTTTAACCTTAAAATAATCATGAAATTTACCCGTAATTTATTTAGTATCTTGTTCGTCTTATTTGCCTATTTTGCAAGCAATAGTTTGTTTGCTCAAGATGCTGGTGATGCTATTCTTGGTCTTTGGTTGCCAAGTAATGGAAAAGCCCGTATCCAAATTTATAAAAAAGGCGAAAAAATTTATGGTAGAATTGTATGGCTTAGAGAACCAATTGACCCTACAACCTCAAAACCAAAAGTAGATAAAAACAACCCTATTGAAAGTATGCGTACTGCACCCATGTTAGGTTATTCTCTTTTGCGTGAACTTGCTTATATTGGCGATAATAAATGGGAAAATGGAACTATTTATGACCCAGAAAATGGCAGCACTTATAATTGTAAAATGGAACTTTCAGATTCTAATACCTTAGATGTGCGTGGTTTTATTGGTGTGGCAGTTTTTGGTAGAACTGATACTTGGAAAAGATTGCAAACAACGAAATAAATAGTTGTAAGTTTAAAATTGTAAATTCTAATTTTTTATAGCAACATAGAAATAACATTTCTCTAAGAAATGTTATTTCTATTACTTCCCAAAAGTTTTTTCACTGGTCGGCACACAGATTTTGGAAAGTGTTTTAAAAAACTTATTTCACTATCATTAATTTTTTGGTAACATTAATACCATCAGCTTTCAAATGGTAAAAATACACACCTTCTGCTAATGATGAAGTATTAAATTTAACTTCATAGATACCTGTTTCGTGGTTTTGAGAAACAATAGGCTCAAAAACAACCCTACCTAACATGTCTGTTATAGAAATTTCTACATTTCCTTGTTGCTCTATTTGATAACGAATTGTTAGCTCACTATTTGCAGGATTTGGAAAAGCTACAAATTCCTCTGATTTTTCTAATTTTTCAACACCTGCTTTTAGCTCCTCTACGCCCACATCTCCAATTTTTTCTGCCTTAGACCAGCGTTGAGATTGGTTTTTGTAAGTCGTGGCACAAGCAGACTGAATAAATGCAGATGTGGCTTGGGGGGTATATTTTTGGTAAGGTGGAATATTTGCAAAGGGCAAACTTTCTATTACTGTGTAACTCGAAGGAATTGGTGTTGTACCATCTTCATAAAAAACTCCTCCCAAACAACGGTATGTATTTGTAGCATTTGCAACATAACTTACGCCTGTTTGAACAATTAAGCTACCCCAAGCAGCTTTTTGCACATTGCCAAGTGATGCAATAGTTTCGCCTGTACGAAAATAAATATTTTCGGGTATTTTAGATTCTGCTGGCATTGTTGGCATGCTTGGTACATCAAGAGGATATAAACAAGGAGGCAAATTAGGCACAGGGGGTGGACATGGGGAAAGTTGTGTATGTATTAGCATTAAAACAGGCATGGGGTTTTCTGTTAGCCTAAATGTTTGCACATACAAAACATTTTGCGTTTCAGGTGTTGTATTATTTCGTTTTAAATTTACCATGATTTTTAGAAAACTGCATTAGGGGTGTTAAAAGCTGTTATTGGATATGCTAAGGCAGGCATAGTGATAACACCCCCAATAGTACTTATGGTGGTTGGAGGAGGAGCTACTAAACTATCTCCTGCCCTAAATCCATATTGTGTAGTTACATTATTTATCATAGATAGTGGCATGTAAGGACTGCGATAACGAATTGTTGTCGGAGTTTTTGTTTCTAATTCCATATTCCCATTTAAAGAACGAATAATTTTAGTAGGTTCATTGTCAAAATCAAACACCAATGCTGCTTTTATCTCGATGCTATCTGCATTTAAGCCTGATGCAGGGTTTAAAGCATATTTCATGTTATTTCTCAATTCATCTGCCAAGCTATATACCTTTGCATAATCTGCTGTAATAGGGACTACTGTACCCGAATAATTTACTTTATGAGTAACACTATTAACTTTCGGCAACGTCAGCACCGTAAAAGTACCCATAGCTTCGTTATAAATTGGGTATTCTGAAGCTAAAGATGCACCTGCATCCTTAGAACCAGGTGTATCAAAAATAGCCTTACCTTGAGTAGATTCATTGCTAATAGTTCCTGTATAAGTAGTTGTCATATTGATAGCCATTGGCATCATTTTTACTTCTTGAGGTGCTGTTGCACCCCCACCAAAAAAAGAATCTAAAAAGCTGACTGCTGCCCCTATGTAGGGAATTGCTTTTAAGCCATCTTGCAAAAACTTATTATCAAATAGTTTTTTTGAAAAATAATTTAAAGCATCTTGCTTTTCTTTGGCTGTCCGTAATGGCAATTCTGTTTTGTCATCTTTTTCTGCATTTTTGATTTCCTCTAATTGTTTATTGGTAAACTCTCCAATACTATTA
>JAYTNF010000180.1:0-4471 GCA_043748455.1 Cytophagales bacterium | reverse complement strand
GTAGTTCTAATTACACAAGGCTCATCAGAACATTCAATTTGTTTGGCAGTGAAGCCCGAAGATGGCATAAGAGCAAAGAAAACTATTGAATTTGAATTTAAACTCGAAATTCAAGCAGGATATTTAGAAGAAGTTGTCGTAGAAACGGAGTTGGCAGTGGTGGCAGTTGTAGGCGAAAATATGCGAAATACATCGGGAATTGCAGGAACTTTGTTTAAGGCTTTGGGCAATAACGGAATAAATATTGTGGCAATAGCACAGGGAAGTTCGGAATTAAATGTGTCCGTTGTTATCAAACGTGAAAACGAAACTAAGGCTTTGCGGGCAATTCACCAAGCTTTTTTTCTCTCTGACGTAAAAACTATCCACCTATTTATCGTTGGTGTGGGCTTAATTGGTTCGGAATTATTGGAGCAACTGCAACAACAAGCTGCGTATTTGTTGCAAACTTTTAATTTAGAATTTCGTGTCATTGGCTTGTCAAATAGCAAAAAATATGCAATGGACAAAAACGGTTTAGACCTCAAAACGTGGAAAGAAACCCTCAAAAACTCTGAAAAACAGATGTCTATTTCGCAATTTATCCAAGAAATGAACCTTTTGGGCTTGCCAAATGCTGTTTTTGTGGATAATACCGCAAGTGCCGAAGTTGCCAATTCTTACCAAAAATTGCTAAAAAATAGCATTTCTGTTGTTACGCCTAACAAATTAGCGTCATCGGGAAGTTACGAACAGTTTGCAAATCTGAAAGCCGAAGCCAAAAATCACGGAGTTATTTTCTTGTACGAAACCAATGTCGGTGCTGCTTTGCCTGTCATCAGCACCTTGCGAGATTTGGTAAATAGTGGCGACAAAATTGTGAAAATCGAGGCTGTTTTATCGGGAACTTTGTCTTTTATTTTCAATACTTTCAATGGAAAACAGCCTTTTAGCGAAGTCGTGAAAACCGCAAAAGCAAAAGGCTACACAGAGCCAGACCCAAGAGATGATTTAGGTTGCACAGATGTAGCCCGAAAAATCTTAATTTTAGCTCGTGAGTGTGGGCAGGAATTGGAATTTGCAGACGTAAAAATTAACGGATTTTTGCCTGAAAGTTGCTTAAAAGCTGCGACAGTTGATGACTTTTTCAAGGAATTGGAGAAAAATAACGATTATTTCGAGGTTTTACGTAGCAAAGCCGCCGCAGAAGGCAAAATTTTGCGTTGCATTGCCAAATTTGAAAATGGCAAAGCAGAAGTAGGTTTACAAGGTGTTGATGCCAACCACGCTTTTTATAATCTTTCGGGCAGCGACAATATTATTGCTTTTACAACTTTGCGTTATCCTATTCGTCCTTTGGTGGTGCGTGGTTCGGGTGCAGGTGCGGAGGTTACGGCAGCAGGTGTTTTTGCAGATATAATTAGGGTGGGGAATTATTTGTGATTTTTTTCTTACGTTGTCAATGGTCGATAGACCTTGATAATCGTAAGAAAAAATACCTATCATATTTTCGTAAAAATCCTAAATTATCATTTTTATACGCTTGTCAAGGTCTATCGACCATTGACAACGTAGAAAAATTGCAACAAAAACTACATTTTACTTTCCAATAACTGCAAATATTCCGCAATATTTACACCTCGTTTTTTCATAAAAGATAGGTAGAAATTAAATTTTTTTGCAATATTTTCTATATCCGTATAAGCAAGTTTTATATCCTCTTGGTCTAAATCATTTATTTCTGCACGAAGTTTTTCTAAGTGTGGTGCTAAAATATCTACTAATTGTTTTGCTTTCCAATCAGGAATATTTTCAGATAAAGACAAATCTTTGCAAAATCCTACAAAAGTTGTAGCAAACCCACTTTGCAAGAACAAACGACCTTCATTTGAACCCGTTGCTGTTGAAATTTTTATACTACAACATTTTCCCATCCATCTCATTTCATTTTGCAGTTTAACTAAGCCTTTTGAATTTTCATCTGCTTTTTTTATCCTCTCTTTCTCTTCATTACTTAGTCCGTTAAATTTATAGATTATTTTGCCCAAAAATATACACTTAACTTCTTGATTTAATGGATAAATAAAACTTGGATTAACATTTTTATACCTATTAAAATGTGTATAATCATCTGTATCTTCGTCATATTTAAGCCAATATTCTTCACTATTCATCTGTAACGTAAAAGTCCCAATTTGTAAAGTAGTTTCTGTATCACTTTCATTTACAATTGTATTTTTATAATAATGATTTTTACCACTTTCAGTAGAACGTGAATAAGTATGCCTAATAAAACACAGTACATTTTTTTCTGTTTTCAAATCTACAAGGGATAAATTACTGCGATAATTCCAATCAGTATAAATGGCAGTATAGGAGGTGGTTTTGGTATTTTCCATAATTATTTGGTAATGTTATATTTAAAAATTATTTTTTGTTTTCAACAACTACAAAACAAAATTATCTCCACAACAGTAACTACAAGGTTTAAAGCCTAATTGTTCCAATAAATGTCCTTGAAAAACCATTTTAGGGTTATTTTTAACTTTATAATACTCTGTTAGTAATTCTATAATTGGTTTTTTATAGTCTCTATCATAAGCAAGTAAAAAAGTCCTTATTTCATCATCTGAAAAATTGGTATTATTATTTTTAATTGGTTTTTTGTTATAAGCTAAATAGGTCAATTTACGAAAAGACAATAAAATATCTTTTTCAGGTGTATTAGGGTTTTTGATATACTCGTATTCACGCCTAATATAATCATTAATACGTTGCTCTAACTCTTTCAAATCATAGTTTTCTTTAATTTTTGTACCCGAATTTGAAGTGTTGGTAGCTTCCAATGCCTCAACTCCAAAGGTAGCTGTCAAATGTAAATAGAATATATCTCGTCTGTCTTCCAACAACTGCCTATTTGCCTTAAACCAAGCTCTAAACTTCATTACCTCCTCTGTTCCCTTAGATTTTATACTTTCTGGAATTTTAAAATTTGTGTAATTGGAGCTTAACCTTTCACAAGTATTGATACTATGATAAGCGGCTTGTCCGCCTTCAAAAACATAGGTAAAAGTATCAGAATTATCCAAAGGTTGGTAATACTCTTTGACAAAAATTTCAAAATTCTCATAAAGTATTTTAGCAACACGCAGTTTTTTAACTTCCCAAGACGCAAGGAAATAGAGGGGTTTTGTATAAACAACCACTGTGTTGTTGTCAGGAATTTTATCGTAGTCTATTTGTTTGAGAATACGATTGGCGTTAGATTTTGTGATGTAAACTTGCATAAATTTTTACTCATTAATAGATTTATAGTTATATGTTGCCTCTGGTACTTCTATACTTCCATCAGAAAATCTTATTGCTTGTATCCCACAGCTTGTAATATCTTTTTTGTCATATTCTCGTAAAACTACCTCAAATTCAACCTGTGCATTGCCTTGTGGTTGTATATTTATCGATACATTAGTACTTGTATTATCCCTATATCCCATTCCACTTAAATTAAAAGAAAATATGATGTTTGTAATTTCCTTATAATAAATATTCTTAATTGTTGCGTGGTAAATAGGTTTAAAATATTGGGAATGACTAATATGGTGCGACAGAATCATTTTATTAGTTTCACTATTTTCCGTCTTCATATCTTTTTCTTTCCAATATTTACGTGTTTCTTCAATATTTTTTTGCTCGTCAAGTAATCGTTGTTTTTCCTTCTCTCTTTCTCTTTCAGCCTCTCCATTATCACAAGCAACAAATATGCAACAACTCAAAAGCAAAAGTGTTAATGTTTTTTTAGTAATTATGAGTAATTTCATACAATTTAATAAAGGTTTTGTTCCTGCAATCAGTACATATTTTTTGTATTTTACAATTTACAAAGTTTTTTTAAGAAAACTTTTAGGAATTTTTGAAAGTCTGAGTTTTATTTTATACTATTGTGCAATAAAAAACCGCAACTATGAAAAAAATTAGCGAAAAAATCGGCGAAAAAATTAAACAAGTTCGTGAAAAACAAAACCTTACACAACAATCTATGGCAGACGAACTTGGAATTACTTCTAATGGATATGGTAAAATAGAAAGAGGAGATAGTGCTATCAATCTTGATAAATTAGAAAAAATAGCCGAAATCTTAAAAGTTAAATTAGAGGATTTAATGGATTTAGAAAAATCAGTTGTGGCATTAACTGACAATAAAATTAAAAATATAACCGACAATAAAATAGCCAACATTATCATCTGCGAAGTTTCCGAAAAAGAACGTGAACTTTACGAAGCCCAAATCTCCCAACTCAAGGACGAAAACCAATATTTGCGGGCTTTGGTAGAAAAATTGACAGTGAAGTAAAAAGCAGCAGGTGTTTTTGCGGATATTATTAGGGTGGGGAATTATTTGTAGGGGAAATTTGTCATTTTTTCTTACGTTGTCAATGGTCGATAGACCTTGACAATCGTAAGAAAAAATATGTATTATATTTTAGTAAGAAAA
>JAYTNF010000179.1:0-1912 GCA_043748455.1 Cytophagales bacterium | reverse complement strand
TTGTAGGGTTTGGAAATACCACTAAATCCTTGACAACAAACAACTTATCTGTTTGTTTTAAGGCTATTTTTATAGGTTCAAAATATTTAATTACTGTTTGCAAAGTTCTTGTGCAGTTGGCATCTAAGGAAATGGTAACCGTGTAAGTTCCTGCTTCTGAAACCGTAATTTTTGGTGTTGTAAATGCCAAAGTTTTGCCATTATGTTTCCACAAATAGCTTATATTTTGGGTTGGATTGGGATTTGGATTTAAAAATTCACTGACTTCCAAAACGACTGTATTTTCTGGACAAAAACTTTGTGTTGCGTTTTGAATTGAGGTTTTTAATGCCAAATTTGTTGGAAACTTATTGATATTGACAATAATATTTGCAGTTTGTTCGCAAGTTTCTTGTTTCACTTTCAGTTGATAAATTCCAGATTCTGTTACAAAAATACTTGGAGTTTTGGTTGCAGCATTCAAACTATTTCCATTCAAAAACCATTCGTAGGTCGTTGGAATGAAATTTATTTGGTTTGCAGGATTAATTGCATTTGCAATAGAATCAGCTTGTAAAATTCCTTTTTCGCAATAGGTAATTGTCTTGCCTTGCAAAATTTCCGCTTTTATCTGATTAAACAATACAGAAACTGTATCAGAAGTTGCCATACAATTATTCAAACTTACCATAACACGATAACTACCTTCTTGATTTACAAGCAATTCTGCGGTGTTTTGGTTCTGAATTACCACATTATTAAGCAACCAAGTATAAACAGCTTTATCAATTTTTTGTGCATTAAGAACTTTTGCAGTACAAAAATAGACAGGGCTACTTTGTAAAATTTTGGCTATTGGTGTTTTATTTATTGTTGCAGTTATTGGTAAAGTTGTATTGGTGCAATTTCCAATTTTGACAGTCAAAGCATAATTTCCATTTTTTGTAATTGGCAAAATTGGTGAATTTGTACCAATAACTATTTTATCTAATGTCCAAATATAGGTGGCATTTGCTATAATTTTTGCTTGAATTCTTGCACTATCACAAGCAACTAATGGATTTGGCGTTAAGATTTCAGCTTCTATTTTTGGAGGAATTACAACTCGTACTGGTGTAGAAGTTGAGCTACAAATATCTTGTTTCAAAGTTACAGTATAAATTCCAGCTTGCGTTGTCCACAAAGTTGCGGTTTTTGTAGCTAATACATTTCCGTTAAATTTCCATTCATAACTGTATAAAGTACTGTCTTTTACATCAGCTTTTAAAGTTGCTATTTCACAAAAAGTTTGCAAAGTATCACCAATAATTTTAGCTTTTACATTCAAGAAATTAATATTTACAGCACTTGATGAATCACGAATTCCACAAGCAATTTGAGAAAGTACAACTGTATAATTTCCTGATAATGAGGCAATTAATTGTGATTTATTATCTCCAATTTTTACATTATCTTTATACCATTGATAAGTTACTCCATCAACTATTTCTGCGTTGAGTGTATCTGAACTTCCGCAATTTATGCGTTTTTGATTTCCTAAAATTGTAGCTTTTATAGGAATTATTTGTGGCACATCAACCTGAATTTCTTTTGTAATGCTGCCCGTTGTGCCTGAAACTCCACAACCCACACCACTTGCTAAGGTTACATTCATGGTAACTTTATAAAGTCCTGAACTTGTATAAGTGTGTTTTGGATTTTGTCCTGTTCCCATTGCAGTTCCATCACCAAAATCCCAAGCATAACTCAAAATATTTGTGCCTGTTCCTGTAAAATCCAATTCTGTTTTGCCACAAGCTGCTTTACTCACTTTACTCTCAAAATTATACACTTGATTTTCAAAAGATGCCCCAACTGTGTATGCGTAAACATCTACATTGCTATATCCGTAGGCGAAGGCAGAAAAACCATTTGCAGCCGACAAATTTGTGGT